>DATKXE010000526.1:0-10230 GCA_035529195.1 Anaerolineales bacterium | reverse complement strand
TACGCAGCGAACAATTCCATCAGGAAAAAAGAATTCAAACCACCTAAAAGTTGTTTTAATTTAATGAAGGTATAACTTCGGTCGCTGCATTGCCTCGTAGCAACTTAGCATTTTAACGTCATTGCAAGGAACATAGTGACGAAGTAATCTCCGTGAAAGTAATTTTATTAATAGCGATGTTCTCACCGAATTGATGTTATTTGAGATTGCTTCACTTCGCTCGGAGCAACAATAGCTGACAATTACGCAGCGAACAATTCCATCAGGAAAAAAGAATTCAAACCACCTAAAAGTTGTTTTGATTTAATGAAGGTATAGCTTCGGTCGCTGCATTGCCTTTCAACAACATAGCATTTTAACGTCATTGCGAGGAACGTAGTGACGAAGCAATCACCGTGAAAGTAATTTTATTAATAGCGACGTTCTCACCGAATTGATGTTATTTGAGATTGCTTTCCATCATTTCGCTTGAGATTGCTTCACTTCGCTCGGAGCAACATTAGCTGACAATCACGCAGCGAACAATTCCATCAGGAATAGATTATTCAAACCATTCCTCGCCCAAAGGCGGCCACTCGTCCCCCTGCTCAGCCTGCTCGTGCCAGTTGCGTTTTCCGCTCCACTTTTCGACAGCGATGGAATAGACCGAGGTGCGCTGGAGCTCCTTATCGGTAATCGGGCGGTAGTGTTCTCCTGGAGCCATGCCAGGAAAGTATTTTTCAATCAAGCCATACAAAAATCTTTTCTTATCAGCCTCGTCTTCCACCAGGTGGATTACCCCGAAGGCGATCACGCTCTCGTACTGCATGCCGAATTCCAAAGCCAGGTTGGAGGGCAGCAGCTTACCGGATTGGCTGGCCTCGAAGCACACCTCTGGATAACGCTCAGCATTGGAGCGAATCTGCCCCCTGACGTTGGAGTGAAAATAGATTTCGTGCTGCTCCGGTGAGTACCAGAACAGGGTGGGGGTGATGTAGGGCTGCTTATCCGACCGGGTGGCGATATGACCGATCTGGATCCGATTCAGGAAGTCAACGATCCATTCCTCGCCTTGGGCGTATTCGGGACGTCGCATTTTGTTCAGGAGGGGTTCTTGGTTTGTCATTTTGTCCTCATCGGTCAGCGGGTACCACTCCTAAGTCTTCAGAAGATATCTTGAGTTCCGCAAAATTGGCAAAGGAAAGGTCGCGAAAGGTGAGACCCATTTCATTGCGCAAGTGATCGAATAGGGATGTGTAGCTGTCCAGGATGCGCGTCTCCCATCTGAGGCTTAATTTCTCAGCTGCATGGTGAATGGCACCCGTATCCGCTCCTTCGATCTCGGTGAAATTTCCGTAAGGCATTTCATCCAGTGTGATCTGGAGACCATCCAGGATATAGGTGGTGCGGAATTTTTCGTACATCAAGCTGATCTGGTAGCCTAAGGTTTCCAGCAGGGATTGTGCGGATTGAAAGTCGCTGACCGTGAATTCGATCTCTCGGCGGGCATGGACTCCATCGATCGTCTCGCCGGGTCCTTTGTAAGTCATCCGGGCAGCGGCATCCTGGCGCAGGCGCAGCACTTGAGCAGTGCGGGTCAGTTCTCCATCCGGCAGGTCAAAACGCAGGTTGACCTCGTGCACTCTCGGTTCGGTCAGATCACCTCCCAGGGCTTCCACTTTACCTTGGAAAGCATTCAAATCTGAAAGATACAGTTTGATCTCCAGCTCCTGATTCTTCTGGCTCATTTTCTATCCTTTGTGATTAGATTACGCTCAGCAGGGTATCCCTTTGCTCCACACGGTCACCGGGTTTGACCTGCAAACGGCTGACTTTACCTGGGCGGGGGGATTTCAGCTGGTTTTGCATTTTCATCGATTCAAGCACCACGAGTATATCCCCCTTGTCAACTGTCTGCCCTTCACTGACTGGGATTGTGACGATCAAGCCGGGCATGGGTGCCCGCAGATGAAAGTCGACGTTCTGCGGTGGTCCACCGCCAAGCGAGGACCGCAACCTTCGTTCCCGTTCGTCCTCTACCAGCAGCACATATTGCGACCCATGCAGCAGTACCAGCCAGCCATCTTCGCTCTCATTAACCAATGCTTCGTATGATTTGTTGTTCGCCAAGAGAGAGTAAACGGTCTGCTCGCTGACCGACTCAAAATCGATCTCGTATTTAACGCCATCCACGGTGATTTGATGTTCGTCCAGGATCTCAATTAGAATTTCACGCTCACCGCTAGTCGCCACGTATTTCATCGCTGCATCCTCTCCCAGCGACCGACCCATTTCCAGTTGCTGGTGTCGCGCTCGTTGCGTTGGATGATATTGGCAGCTCTTTGAGTCTGTTGGTGGGCGACCAGGGTTGCCATGATGGCGGCGACCTCGGTCAGGTCTTCTTTGATTTCCTCGGCAGCTTCCATCGAGAAACGCTCCTCCACAAAGCGCGTATCGTATTGTCCAGCCATGAAGCGGGTAGAATCCATCATCCGCTGGTGGAAGGGGATGTTGGTGCGGATGCCGATAATCTTAAATTCTTCTAGAGCGCGGCGCATGCGGAGCAGCGCTTCACCGCGCGATTCGCCGCTCACAATCAGTTTGGCGATCAAGGAATCGTAGTAGGGAGAAATGGTAAACCCGGAATAGACGCCGGTGTCCAGCCTGACCCCAGGACCAGTGGGTAAAATCATATGGGTGATGCGACCAGTGGATGGGAGGTAGTCGTTGTACGGATCTTCAGCATTGATACGGCATTCGATAGCCGAACCAGTCAGCGTGATATTCTCCTGAGTATGGCGTAATTGGCGCCCCCGGGTGATGCGAATCTGTTCTTTGACGATATCGATTCCGGTCACCATCTCCGTAATCGGGTGCTCGACCTGTAGTCGGGTGTTCATTTCCAGAAAGAAATAATTTTTGTCTTTATCAACCAGGAATTCGATCGTCCCTGCGTTGACATAGTCAACGGCTTGTGCTGCCCGCACAGCTACCGACCCCATCTGCTGGCGCAAGTCATCGTCATCTCCGATGAAGGGGGAGGGTGCTTCTTCCAGCAATTTCTGGTGCCGGCGTTGGAGAGAGCATTCTCGTTCCCCCAGGTGGATCACGTTTCCGTGGGTATCAGCCAGGATTTGAATCTCGATATGCCGGGCACCTTCAACCAGTTTCTCCAGGTAAACGTTGCCATCGCCAAATGAAGCTTCTGCCTCATGCCGCGCGGCCTGGAGTAAATCAGGCATGTCCTCGATTGCTTGCACTTCGCGCATGCCCTTGCCGCCCCCACCTGCAGTTGCCTTGATCAACAGCGGAAATCCAAACTTCTCTGCCAGGACCAGAAGCTCATCATCTCTGAGCGATCCTTCACCTTCTGTTCCTGGCACTACTGGTACCCCACTGGCGATTACTTTTGCCCTGGCAACACCCTTGTCCCCCATTGCAGCGATCGAGGAGGGTTTGGGTCCGATAAATGCCAGGTTCTCATCCAGGCAGGCTTGAGCAAAGTCAGCGCGTTCGGCAAGAAAACCATAACCGGGGTGAACCGCGCCTGATTGACTTTGCTTGGCTATGGCGATGATTTTTTCAGCGCGCAGGTAAGAATCTCTGGCGGCAGATGGACCGAGATAATAGGCCTCATCAGCCAGCCGAACGTGCATCGCTTCGCGATCTGCTTCTGAGAAGACGGCTACCGTCCCTAATCCCAACTCCCGGCAGGCTCTGATGATGCGCACAGCTATCTCGCCCCGGTTTGCGATCAAGACTTTATTAAACATAGATTGTCTTTGATTCTATCCTATTCTGAATGCTAACAGTCGAATAAATGATTAAGTATGCATCACTCAGGGGTCGCAACAGCCAGTGTTTGGTGTAGGAATTGCAATACGCGGCCGTTGAGTTCTTGCGGTTTATCTTGGGGTAGCATATGACCTGCCCCGGGCACAATCCACAGCTCAGCATCTGGTATAACGCTTGCTAAATCACGTGCATGTTGGGGGGAGGCGTGCTCATCTTCTAAACCTTGGATCACCAGCGTTGGGCAGGAGATCTGCCTGATCACAGGTCGCAGATCCCATTCCCGGATCTCTGGACGGGACCAGCCATCAAACCAGCCTTGGAATAATGCCTCAGATTTACTGCCGTGCACCCGGTCCATCTGCTTTTGAAAGCGCACATCGTTTTCAAATTCTTGTTTTACGGTCAGGATCCCAGACGCCATTTTCGGTTCGATATAGATATGCGCCGCGATGATCACCAGACAGGTTACTTGTTCCGGATGTTTGACTGCGTAATGCATGGCAATATTACCGCCATCGCTGTGCCCGATCAAGGCAGCCTGATTGTGCCCGAGCTGGTCAAGGATACCTTCCAGGTCTGCCAAGTCAGGCTCGAAATCGGGCATTGACCAGCTGCCCCGGGGAGCAGAATTCCCATGTCCCCAGCGATCGTAGGCTAAAACCTGGTAGCCAGCCCGGCAGAATTCCTGGATTTGTCCTTTCCAGGAGCGGATAGTCCCCAAGCCATGATGCAGAAAGACAAGCACAGGTCCATCATCCGGGCCAGCGCTCTGGAACGCTAATTCTCTCCCGTTGACAACCAGCAGCTGCTTCATATATTAGAGGGGAATACAGCCATGCTTCTTGGCCGGGTTTGTATCTCGCTTGTTGGCTACCATCTCGAGCGCATTGACCAAACGCGGGCGGGTTTCACGCGGCTCGATGACATCATCGATAAAGCCCCGGGAAGCCGCGATGTAGGGATTGGCAAATTTCTCACGGTAATCGGAAACTAATTCTGCCCTGCGGCTTTCCACATCATCCGCTTCGGAAAGTTCTTTGCGGAAGATGATGTTGACCGCACCTTCTGAACCCATAACGGCGATCTCCGCTGTCGGCCAGGCAAGGTTGACATCACCGCGAATATGTTTGCTGCTCATCACGTCGTAGGCACCACCGTAAGCTTTGCGAGTAACTACAGTAAGTTTGGGAACTGTGGCTTCGCAGTAGGCGAACAGCAATTTGGCTCCATGGCGGATGATACCGCCGTGTTCCTGACCGGTGCCGGGCAGAAATCCCGGTACATCCACGAAGGTGATGATGGGGATATTAAAGGCATCGCAGAAGCGGACGAAGCGGGCAGCCTTGTCAGAGGAGTTGATGTCCAGCACACCGGCCAGGACCGCAGGCTGGTTGGCAACGATCCCAACACTGTGTCCACCCAGACGAGCAAACCCAACCACAATATTTTGGGCGTAGTTTTCGTGGATTTCAAAGAATTGTCCATCATCGACGATCAGGTGGATGGCATCTTTGATATTGTAAGGTTTGCTGGGGTCATCAGGAACGAGACTATCCAGGGCTTCGGACATGCGGAGTGGATCATCTGTTGGGGGAACATAGGGTGGATCTTCCATATTGTTCTGGGGGAGGTAGGTCAGCAATTTGCGGAGCAGATAAAGCGTATCCGCTTCGGTATCCGTAGCGACATGACAAACACCAGATATCTCGGAGTGGACTCCGGCGCCACCCAGGTCCTCAAAGGAAACCTCTTCATGAGTGACCGTTTTCACCACTTCCGGTCCGGTTACAAACATATAGGAGGAGTTGCGTACCATGAAGATGAAATCTGTCAGCGCTGGGGAGTAAACCGCTCCGCCGGCACAGGGACCCATGATAGCACTCAGCTGGGGAATCACTCCTGAGGCCAGGGTATTTCTCAGGAAGATATCCGCATAACCTCCCAAGGACACCACGCCTTCCTGGATGCGCGCGCCACCTGAGTCATTCAAGCCAATAACTGGCGCGCCGTTCTTCAATGCCATATCCAGCAGTTTGCAGACTTTTTCAGCATGAACCTCTCCCAGACTGCCGCCGAAAACCGTGAAATCCTGGGAAAAAACGTACACCAATCGACCTTCAATTGTTCCCCACCCGGTGACAACGCTGTCACCTAAGAATTTCTGCTGGTCAAGCCCAAAGTCATTTGTGCGATGAACGGCAAAGGCATCGATCTCACGAAAAGATCCTTTATCTAACAATAAATCCATTCGCTCCCGGGCTGTCAGGCGACCGCGCTTGTGTTGGGTGGTGATGCGTTCTTCTCCGCCACCCAGGCGGCTCTCAGCTTTCCGGTGGCGCAGGTCTTCTATCTTTTTTTGATGGCTCATGCAATTCTCCAAAGTAGGCTTTTGCACTTGAAGTTGATAAAGTCCAATATGCGAATAATATCACGGTCAAGCTGATCGCGGCCATGAAAAGCCAATTCTCGAACTTATTCCCTCTCCAAACAGAAAGAATTTGTTCAAGCCACTGGAAGCCGAGATAAACCGGGATCACGATTCGAGTGGCTAGCGGGGCGCTGGATTTCCCAGTCCACAATCCCCAGAAAAGTGCTGCCCCGATCATAACCCCAATTAGACCGGTCAAGGCAAGGTAAAGGGGAGACTTCCCGGGTAGGTTAGTCAAAAAAAGCCACCAGGTGATTGAGTAAACAAATCGCACTAGGTGGACGATTGTTATGATTAACACCAGACAAGCCAGCAGCGTTACGGCGAATGGGCGTCTCACATCTTGAATAAATTCACTCAACTTTTGAACCTCTTCTTAAACCGGATCAACCGATTTCCAGGGTGATCTTTCCAATTTGGTCCCCGCGCTCTAATCGTGTTTGAGCCGCGCCAGCCTCGGATAAGGGAAAAGTCTGGTCGATGATGGATACCAGACGGCCATTGAAAACCAGCTCCATAACTGTTCTAAAATCATTGTGGGTACCCATTGTTGATCCGATCAGAGAGAGATGTTTGGCAAAAATAAAGCGATTATCGATTTCGACTCTTGGATGACCGGTATTACCGACGGTTAAAACCCGGCCTCCACGTCCAGCAGCGCGAAAAGACTCCGCAAAGGTCGTACCAACGTTGTCAACAACGATATCTACGCCGCGCTTCTCGGTGATCCTATAGACAGTCTCAGACCAGTTCTTATCTTCGCTGCGGTCAATCAGGTAATCAGCACCAAGCGTTCCTGCCGGGACCAATTTTTCCGGGTGAGACCCAACTACGAAAACCTGAGCTCCGCTCAGCTTGGCGATTTGGAGGCTGGCAAGGTTGACTCCACCAGAAGCTCCCACGATGAGCACGGTTTCTCCGGCTTTCAATTGACCACGCCTGATCAATGAATGCCAGGCGGTGAGGAAGACCAAAGCTGCAGCTGCGGCTTCATGTTCTCCAAATCCATCAGGAATGCGGAGGAGATTGCGTGCAGAAACGGCAATATATTCAGCATAAGTCCCACGTGTTGTCTCGCCCAACAAACCCCAATAAATACAGCGATTATCCATCCCGATCAGGCAGTACTCGCAGGTACCACAGCTGAGATTGGGATTGATCACCACCCGCTCTCCCACAGACCAACGACTTATTCCTTCACCCAGTGCAGCTACCTCTCCAGCCCCATCCGCTCCTGGGATGTGCGGATACTGCAGCTTGAGCCCCGGCCAGCCATTACGCACCCAGATATCAAGATGGTTCAAGGCCGCAGCTTTCAACCGTACCAGCACCTGACCTGGTCCGGGTTCGGGAGGTGGGAAATCACCGTACTCCAGGACATCTGTATTTCCGTGCTGGTGGAAAAGAATGGCGTTCAAAGAATTCCCTTGCCGGTCTGTTATTGCGTGGCGATTTCCCAGATATGGACATTGCCTGGTTCTGACTGGTGCAGGTCACGGATCTCGAGGCGCAGTGTTTGTACCCGGATGGGTTCAGTGAAATCGAATACAGCTTCTGGTCCCTCTACACTTCCTTGAAAGGTCTTCACGAATTCAACCGGCGCGGAGTTTGGAGCAGGATGCAGCACTGCGTTGATTTCTGCTTCAGTGCTGCCGATTATAACCGAGACCCCACGGATCGTCCGTGGCGTGGGGTATACCAGCTCGATTATGGCCGGGTTTGCTTCAAAAGTGCGTCCCAGGGTGTGGGGATCACCATCGAAGATGTGTCCTACCTCACCCATGTCCAGCAAGGAGTAATTTACCACTACAGGCTCTCCATCGATCACAATTTCTGCTGAGCGCAATACCAGACGTTCCTGGCGCTCCTCTTCCATAATCCTGTCGATCTGATCGATATATCCCATACGCACGAAGAAAAACCCGGGTGCTCCGTTGGGGTAGGGCAGCATCTCCTCCACCTGGATATCTTTGAATTTCCCACTTTCATGCGTCATCTGCAATTCATCAGGTGTCATCACGAACAGTGTGTGCTGATCGAGGGTCTTGAGCCGGGAGATATGACCATGGACACTCCCAACCTGGATCGGTAAGGGATCGCCGAGAAAGAAGCGTGCTACCACATCAGTGCCATTTGCCCAGGTCGGTGAAAGAATAATTTCTGTCTCCGGAGAATCCCTGAGGTAGCTGGCAATTCTTGGAAATAGCTGCTGGGCACCATACTGCATTCCCCCTAAACCATAATCCTGGTACCAGGTGTCTGCGTTCACCAAGACATCCCGGAGCATAAACAGGTTGGTGAAGGTAAGAACCACGAACAGGCTGGTTGCCAGTGCTCTGCGGGGGAGGTGTTTGCTTTCCAGCCAGGTCATGGTGTAGTTTATTCCCAGCGCGATCAGGATGACTGCGGGAATGATAAAAGCCAATACCCGGGTAATACCGATTTCAACTATTGCACCTCCAACAGGAATAACCACTATACAAATTAACAGGGTCCGGTATGCGGAGGATCTGAATCTGCGGATTGCCAGAATGAGACCCAGGACCGCGAAAGGAATGAAAACCGGAAATATATGCCCGTATCCTTTCATCAAATGGCGAATGAGATCGCGTTGGTTGGGGATAAACCAATAACCAGGACTCAGCCCGAGCAGGTACTCTGATCCAAATTGAGAGAGCTTTTCATTTAGTGCAATTGGCTGCAGCCAATAGGAATCGAGGGTGCGCAGGTGTTCAAATGGGGCTGCAGGATGGCTGATCATGAATCGCAGGTAGGGTAAGGCCAATATGATTGCCAGTGCTAAACCTCTTAATAGAAGTTTCCTGTTCTGCCAATGGTAACCCGCGTCAGATAGCAGGAGCAGGAAACCAGTCAAAATGATCACAACCTGCCCCGGGCTGTAGGTGTAAAATGCCAGAGCACCCAGCAGGATTGAATAGTACAGGTAATGAGTCGAACGGTAGCGGTAGAGCAAATAAGTGTATAAGAATAGGGCAAAAAATGAAACGAAGAGCGCCGTTTCGAAAGCAGTTCGCGAGTGCAGAAACCAGGCGGGTGCTATCGAGAGCAGAGAAACACCTGCCCACCAGTATGGGATCTTGTATATACTGCGCAGCATAAGGCTAATGGATATGGCCGCAAGCATGCTGAATAAAACTGATGTAGCCCGGGTGATGTAAACTGATTTGCCAAAGAGGATATAAGGCAGCACCTGGGTATACACGCTTGTGCTCAGGTTGTAATAAGGTCCATTTTTGAAATATGTTGGTAAGAATGTCCCTTCTTCATCCCGCAAATTGTCCCGCACCAGGTTCGCAGCGGCTACAGTCTGGATGGCTTCATCGCTGAAAAAATAGATCGGAAAGCGAGTCAGCCCGACCAAGTGGGTAAGCAAATAAACCAGCAGGGCTATCCCAAATAAGGTCACCTCGAGTGACTTGGGGAATTTATAACACCCTTGTTTTACTCTCTGGGATAGACTGCCTCTTCTTTGGGGTGGGGGGGTATGATTATTTGGTTGAGTTTCTGCACGCTTGTTTTTTAGGATCACCCAAGAATCCGGATGCGAGGCAGCTTCATATGGAGATTGCAATTCCAGGACCATACTCAATCTGGTGGATTAAACAATTTCTTGCCAGGTAAATATCTTCGAACTAATCTTGCTGGCTTGATTTTCTCACCCAAGAAAGGTTTATTGGGTTCAGCCTCTATCTTGACCAGACTGGTTCTAACCGTGAGTTGTGGCTCCAGACAGCTATCACCCTGGTGAAAGCAGGCATCAGGATCACTCACAGGGTTCAGCCGGTGACCAGTGCTGCTGGCGGTTTCACCTGTTTGGTTTGATTCCATTTCGAGGCACTCCCCGAAGGTACTTACCTCAATCCAGTCTCCATGCGTGCAATTACCAGGCGTTGGATCTCGCTGGTGCCCTCATAGATTTCGGTGATCTTGGCATCACGAAAATAACGCTCTACGGGTAATTCTCTCGAGTAACCACTGCCACCATGGATTTGGATGGCAGCGTGGGA
>DATKXE010000525.1:0-6044 GCA_035529195.1 Anaerolineales bacterium | reverse complement strand
TTTCAGCTATAAGGGGGTTCGGGGTAAACCGCGATCAATCGCCCAGCGCATGATCTGCCCGCGGCTGGTCAATCCCAACTTGGACAATATATGGCTGACGTGGGTCTCGACCGTGCGCTTGCTCAAAACCAGTTCCGTGGCAATCTCGGTGTTCGTCTTGCCCTGCCCGACCAGTGCGGCGACTTCGCGCTCGCGTCCGGTCAGGCCGTCCGGTTCTTTCTTGGTCGCTGGTGCAATTGCTGGTTTGATCGGGGGATTCAAGGCGTAGTCCACAGCTTGCTCCAGGGACATGGCGCGCCCGGCTGCCTGTTCCGCTTGAAATTCAGCCTCTGTCAGGTTGGTGCGCGCCAGAGCGAGATAGTGTTCATACTCAATCCGCGTGGCTTGCCACACCGATGCGGCTGCAGTTCGTTGCCCGCCAATCGAAACCGCTGCGCCTAGCAATCGTGCGCCAACGGCTGGCAATCCCCGCAGGAGGGCGACTGCGGCAAAGCCAACCAGGCATTCTGCCATACCAGACACATTTTGCAGAGCCTGGTGGGCTGCCATACTCTCACGGAACAGGGGGTAGGCGCGCTCGACATCCCCCAGGTGCAGGAAGGTGTGGCCGAGATTATGCAGAACAGAAGCCAGATCGTGCTGGGCGCCCAGCTCGCGAAGCAGCGCTGCGCTGTTCTCATACGCGCTTTGGACATCTTCGTACCTTTGCTCGCAGCGCGCCAGATCGCCGAGTGAGTTCAGCGCGTGGGCAATCCGAAAGGAATCGCCGGCCTCGCGGGCAATCGCCAGGCTCTCATCTAGCGCTGCACGGGCTGTATCATAGTCACCCAGCTCAATCGCGACACTGCCATGGGCAAGCAAAGCCATGCCTAACATGAACGGCTGCCCAGGCGATTCTCGCAGCAGTTGAATAGCCTGTTCTTCCAGGTTGAATGCGGTGTGATAATCACCTGCCACTCTTGCCCCCGAAGCTAAACCGGCCAATGCGATGATGAGGACACCGCCACCTTCATCACCAGCTGCTTCGGCTAAAGCGACGGCTTCCCGTCCATAGGTCATGGCGCTTGCAGCATCGCCTAGAAACATCGCCAGGAAGCTTGCACTTGCCAGGGCATTCGCGTGGTTGACCAGAGAAATTCTCTCGTCCGCCCGGGCGAGCAAACGCTCGAACCAAGACTGGCCTTCTAGCAAATAACCACGGATCTCCCAAAATCGGATAAGGGCAGTGGCGATGCGCAGTCCCTCCTCGATCCGGCCGCTTTCCAGCGACCAGGCTAGGGCAGCGCGTAAGTTGTCGTGCTCGCCTTCCAGCCAGTTCAGCCAGAGCTGCTGGTACGCCTCGGCAAGTTTTGGCGCGGCCTCTTCAGCCCTGGCGAGGAACAGGTCCAGGTGGCGGTCGCGCAGGCGCACCGTTTCGCCTGCTTCTTCCAGTTTCTCGAGCCCGTATTCGCGAATAGTTTCGAGCAGGTGGTAACGCGCTTGGGAGCGGCTAATCGTGTTCGCTAAAACAAGTGATTTATTCACAAGAGAGGAAATCAGGTCTAATGTGTGCTCCGGACCGATCCCTTCCCCTGTGCAGATGACTTCGAGTGTATCGAGCGTGCAGCCGGCCTCGAAGACCGCTAAGCACCGCAACAAAACCTGCTCATCAACCGGAAGCAGTGTATAACTCCAATCGATTGCCGCCCGCAGGGTGAGGTGACGCGCCTCAATTCCTGTGCGCTGATCGGAGATGAGCAGAGCCAACCGGTTATTAAGGCTTGCGGTTATTTCTTGAACAGTCAACACATTAACGCGTGTGCTGGCCAGTTCCAGCGCCAGGGGTAGGCCATCCAACCGCCGGCAAATTTTGACGGTTGACTGCGCATTTTCAGCGGTGAGGTTGAAATTGGGCGAAATGGCACGCGCCCGTTCGACAAACAGACGCACAGCGTCATACCGGATCAAATCTTGTGGGTTGTCTTCCTGCTCTGTATGACCTGAAGGCCAGGCGAGACCAGAGACAGGATAAATCGTTTCACCGGCAATCGCCAGGGGTTCGCGACTGGTCGCCAGAATCCGCAGCTTGGACGCCTGGGACAATAATTCCTGGGCAAGCTGCGCACAAGCTTCACGCAGGTGCTCGCAATTGTCCAGAATGAGCAGCAGCTGTTTCGTTTGCACAAAGGTCTGCAGCGCCTCCAGCAGGGGCTGGTCTGAAGATGGGCGCAGGCCAAACACCTTGGCAACAATCTGCGGGACGAAAGCAGGCTCGCGCAACGGCACCAATTCTACCAGCCACACACCATCCGCAAAGGTTTCGCTCAGCGTTTGGGCAACCTGGACCGCCAGCCGCGTTTTGCCGCTGCCACCCGCGCCTATGAGCGTGACAAGGTGCGAATTGAATAGCAGGCGCTTGATGTCAGCGATCTCCCGCTCGCGCCCGATGAAACTGGTTAACTGTATCGGTAAACTTGTGAAACCCATTTCGATCAGTAAATATTATTTGTGAAAGAACTTATTAAGTTAGCTTGAGATATATTCTAATCTATAACCTGACAGGTAAGCTTATTATGATTTTTTTCTGCTCGTAAGCTGAACGATGTAAGCAAAATAGTCACTCAAGCGGAATTGGACTCGCATCGTATCCCCGTCTTGGCGTGGGAGCCTGCAACCTGGACCTGACAGGGGTAAGCCCTGTTAGGGAGCAGCCTGTCAGGACTCGTCCTGGAAGGGCAAACGAATAAAACAACAAAACGCCAGGCAAAGGCGTAGGCGTTTTATTTTCTGGAATAGCGTTCTTTGTCGCGCAGAAAATGGGGTGCGGCATGCCGCCACGAGCCGGTCTTATATTTTTCGTTTAGGAAAACTGACAGGATGCTGAGTTTGTGAATTGAGATAAACACGGCTAAAATTGACCAGTGTTAATAAAAATACGTTATCAACTGCTCCAGCATGTAAAGCCTGCTGGACCCACTCTCTGTCATAAAAGCTGGTCAGCACTTACTATGGCTCTCAGCCAAATCTCAATGGGCAAATGCCCGATAGGGATTGGCATGGGTGAGTTGATGGATCGTTGCTTCCGCTGCTCCGATCGCCCGCAGTTTGGGCAGAAACTGGTCAGGTAGATAGGTGTAAGGTTTGGGAACACCACCCCCCGGCAAAGCCGGATCGTACCAACCGCGGTCATGACTGAGCAGCAAGTGATCACCCAGACCGGCATCCAATAGGCGTTGAATATTCCGCAAATCGTCCTCATCCTGATTACCAATCGCGTCGTACTCCAGCCAAGCCCCTCGGCGCGCCATCTCCAGATGTATCGCAAACTCCGGCTCGGCGTGCGTGTGGATCCAGATAAAGCGTTCGGCAGCATACCCCATCGCTTCGATGATATTGAGTTGATCTCGAGCAACCCGGCCTCGGATCGTGTGACTCCCGATAACGGCATTGGTTTCTCGACCCGCAGTGGCTGCCGCCCGCAGGATTTTGGTTTCACAGGCGGTTAATCCGTCATCCCCGGCGCTCAACTTAATCCATCCCGCTTGTACCCCGCTGTCTTCAATTTCGCCTTGCAGTTCGCTCAGCATCCACTCTGCCAAGTGGGCTTCGCTGGCGGCATGGACCCAGTCCGGAACCCACGGTTCACGATAAACACCGGTTGGGATCACCACGGGTAGCTGGGTGGCCTCCGACACCGCTCGGTCAATATCAGCCCGGCGTCCTACGCCGACGGTGCTACATTCGACGATGGCGGTTACACCGGCTGCCTGTGCTTTGGTTATTTCCGGACCCATAAGCTGGATAACGTGTTCAACTTCGGCCTGGGCATAACCGGCCGTATCCCACGTCCGAAGGTCTACAAAGATGTGTTCATGAGGCAAAATAAGACCCAATTCAGCGAAATTTCTGGGTCCCAGGGTGGTAGGGATGCTCGTCATCATACTTTTCCTTAAAGGATCTCGATTTTCAACGATAGATCAATTATATGCTGAGAAAGCGATTAGCACCACCGCTTAACGGATAGGCTCAGCAGCCGCGACGGGACCGTATCATAATCGGCGGAGCCGCTGCCTGCCCCGCTTCTATCCGCGGAGCTGGTGTTGGGTGGCCTGAATTGCCGCACAAATGTCTATGCTCTTTTCAAGACTACGTCAATCTGACTCATCTGTTCCGGCGTTAGCGGGCCGAACTCCATCGCCCCAGCATTCTCCTCAACCTGCTTCACGGTGCGAAAGCCAGGGATGGGAATGGTTTGTGGGGTGCGGGCCCAAAGCCAGGCGAGGGCGCCTTGCGCCACCGTCCGACCCCCGCTGGTGAGGATTTCCAGGATGGCATCACGCAAAGACATCCATTCCTGGTTGGGTTTGCCCTCTCTAAAGTACTTCATCCACTCCGGGCTTTTTATGCCACGCACGTCATCGGCGGAGAGTTTCGTCGCAGGAGTGTATTTTCCAGTTAAAAGCCCCATCGCCAGCGGACCGCGGTTGATGGCGGCCAGGTTGTGTTTCTCGCAGAATGCGATCATCGCCGGGTTGTCATCCAGCACATTAAGCTGCAATTGGATGGATGTGCAGTTCGGTCCCTGGACAAAGACCTCTGCCCTGTCGACAAAATCGGTGCTCCAGCCATAAGCCCGGATTTTACCTTCCTGCACCAGCTTTTCAAGCGTATCCCGGACTGGCGCGGCTTTTTCTGCAGGGTAATCATTGGCATGGAATTGATACAAGTCAATGTAGTCGGTATTCAAGCGGCGAAGGGATTCTTCACAGGCATTGCGGATTCCTTCCGGCGATGCGTCCGCTCCCGTCACCTGACGGGTGGTTTCGTCGAACACGGCGTTAAATTTCGTGGCAATGACAACCTGCGACCTGCGGTCGGCGATCGCGCGGCTGAGCACCCGTTCGCTGTGGCCCGCGCCATAAACATTGGCCGTATCAAAGAAGTTAACTCCTCGATCCAGAGCGACATGAATGGCGCGGTTAGACTCCTCGTCATCTACTTCCCCCCATCCGAGAGGGGTCTCTCCGGACCAGAATGGGCCGCCAATTGCCCAACACCCCATACCCAGGGCACTCACTTCGATTCCGGAGCCACCTAAAGTGCGTCTCATATTGGTCTCCTTTGATGGATATAGTCTTCCTAGAGAACATTATCAACACAAAATCTGGGGATAATGTAATTTACTGGAGCTGATCACTTAAAATATCACGCTATATGATTATATCAATTAAACTTGACCTTCTATTTAATCGTCGCCCGACCTGAATTTTGTTGGTTTTATTGAGAATGAGTCTTATTTTCCAAGATCTTGAAAGCTTCCAAGTACTTATTCAAACGTAAACGTCTCGCGTCTAGATTTGTAAATACCCCTCTTAAACTAATTACAATGGCCCGCACCGCTGGTTATAAGCGCTTTCCATGGTTTGTAAATACGTTTTTCTAAGGACTGCATCTCGACGGTGCACAGTTCGGGATGGGTGATTTTAGGTGACCCCGGCTGGACTCGAATTGAATCCCCACATTCTTTGCGTGGGGATCTGCAACCTGGTCTTGACAGGCCGCGTCCTGTAAGGGACTTATCCTTGCAGGGGCTAACGATAAAAACAATACAACGCCAGTCAAAGTCGTGGGCGTTTTATTTCCTGGAATCGCGTTCTTTGTCGCGCAGGAAATGGGGTGCGGCATGCCACCACGAGCCGGTCTCATATTTTTCACTCGGGAAAACTGACAGGATGCTGAGTCGTGAGTTTGTGAATTGAGATGAACACGGTTAAAATAGATCAGTGTTTATTAAAATACGTTACCAACTGCTCCAGCTCAATTCTATTCAATTAGCCTTCCTAACCATTTGGGCGCTGATGATGCTTTCGTTGCCCATTGCCGATTGGTCAACAGGCTGGGCAGCTCTGATTGGCGCGATTACGGTGGGGGTAAGTATCACAGCAGGGCTCGTTATCGCCCTCTTGTGGGGGGTTTGGGGTGCCGCCGCCACTCTGCGAGTTGCAGGTTCTATCCTGGTCCTGAGTTGGGCTGCTGAAGTGGTTGGCAGCCGCACTGGTATTCCC
>DATKXE010000524.1:0-2100 GCA_035529195.1 Anaerolineales bacterium | reverse complement strand
ATTAGCATTACACTCAGCCATGCGGCAGGAACATTGAGCTTTAATAGCGGCGGTGTCTTCTTTGATTAATTTAATCTCATAGCACAAATCGCTTTTAATCCCACTCATCAATTCGTATTCGATTGGGTTTCCCCCGGTCTGCACAAAGGTTTCTTTTGTGATACCGCCAAATGGTTTTCTTCGCTCTGTCATATTACCTCAGTCCGTCCGATCTATTCCAGCTTATTAACGCTTCTATCAATTTATGTTTACTCCGGTTATGGTGTTTGTGGGGGTTTCTTCGCTGTATTCATAAGCGCCTATGTCCCAAGATGATCCACGGCTTTCAACCGTCCTAAAAGGCACTGAAACTGTGTTGTTCGATTCATTATATTGCACACCGATAGAAGAATCTGAACAAAGAGAACTAAGCCCCGTTGTCCCACAACCAGGGGTTGTTGATGTTCTGTCAGTTCCTGCTCCTACGGTTGAGCCGTTTGCGTAAAACGGATGTGTTGAATTATATGTGTAACCCTCGGCAGCAGCGGCGGCTTTTGTCTGGAACAGGTTGTTTGATTCGGTACAGTTGTTTCCACCGGCAGCGCAATCAGCAGCGTGGTCACTTGAGCCAATTATGTGGTTGCCGTAGTAAAAAGTTGGCCCCGCAGCAGCACCGTTCATTATTTGTGCCGAAGGGTCCGAATCAACGCCAGCTTCAATAGTATTGTTCAGGGCATAATAAGAACCCATCGGAGAAGTCCCAGAACCTCTTGCAAATCCAAAAACAGGGTTTCCACCAGAGTTAGAAATAACATTGTTAAAAGCGTAAGCAGCATACCCTGAACCCGATTCTATCGAAACACCCCAGCCGGGGTCCGTACAGTCTTTGACAAGATTGTTATAGAAATAAAAATTACGTTCAGCCCCAATCCCCTCCAAGACATTTTCATGGTTGCTTCCATAATAAGAGTCTTTTATATTGTAGAAAGTATTGGAATATATAAGTACATCAAAGGTTGCTCCAGCGGCCGGGAGAATCCCATTTGAAGAATATGCAAAATAGTTATTGTAGATAATAAGTGGATGTCCCTTAACAAAATGGAGCGAAGTACCAGATGAATTGTCAACATCTGATCCGTCAAACACATTATCGTGCATGAAAGATGTACCATCAGTTCCTTGGGTAGTTCCATTAATTGCTCTCGCTGAATCAGCCCCTATTCCATCATGCCCCCAACCGTGAAAGTAATTATTTTTTATCTCATTATTGCCACCATCATTTATAGACAGCATTGACAACTGACCATCAGGTGTACCATTGCAGGTTTGATCCCAGTAAAAGCCTGTAAACTCAAAGTTATCCCACACAACCCAAGTAATAGGAGCCCACACTATTCCCGTTTGACAAAGATCGTTTGTACCAGATCCACCAAAGTTAAAGATGGGCCTGCTCCACGCCCCTCCGGTATACCAAGTAGGATCAACACCAAAGTAAACACGATCATCTACTGCTGTACCTTCAAATCGTACAACCCAGGAAAGCGCATCATCGTCCCAAGTCACACCCCCCTTAAAGATAAATCCCACCCCTCCATAGTCGCACTCAGACGGACAACCCGCACCAGCAAAATTGTCTATTGCAGCCGGTACGCCTGTCACCCCCTCCATTCCGGGTGCGTGTTTCCAAGGAGTTGACGTTGAAGTGCCATTGTTGCTGTCCGACCCGCCAACGTAATCAACATAATAACACTCGGTAATATCAGCAGGGACAGAGGCGGGGCAGGCCCCGCCAGCGGCGAAAGCATTTGTATGTAGAAAGACAAAACAGATTATTAGGATTAACTTTTTCATAATAGGGCGTCGTCTACAATTATGTTATCAAAAGTTGCATTGTCATTTTCCCCTTTAAAAATCAAAAGCTGTACTCTGTTAAGATCTACGTTTACACTTCTCGATGTTAGTTCTGCGCTAACTGCCGGTTTAGAATCAGATGTAGAAATGTATCCCTTGCAGTATCCATTACCAGACCCTTTCTGAAAGTCGAGCCAGATATAATATGTCGTAGCCTGTGTCATTTCTACCGCACCAACATTTTCACCCGAAGTATCCCCAACTGCGAAA
>DATKXE010000523.1:0-2838 GCA_035529195.1 Anaerolineales bacterium | reverse complement strand
AGTTTGCTCATGTTTTGCACAATTGGACTGAGACTTTCATGCGGCGATCGTTACATGATCTGATCCGTTTCGGCAAAGAATCAGGTCTTTCGATGCCTCAAATGAGTGCACTTTACCATCTGCACCATGAGAGCGGATGTGGAGTATCTCATATTGGAGAACACTTGGGAGTAACCAATGCAGCTGCGAGCCAGATGGTTGAGCGATTGGTCCAGAACGGACTCGTGGAGCGGACAGAAGATCCGGTTGACCGCAGGGCCAAGCAGTTGAAATTAACAGCCAAGGGAAATGCCCTGGTTCAAGAAGGTATTGAAGTGCGTCGCCACTGGATGGAAAATCTGTCTATTACGCTCAAATTCCGAGAACAAGACGAGATAATTGCGGCATTAAAAATTCTAACGAACGCAGCCAAAAAATTGGAACCAATTAATAATCAAATCCAGTAGGTAGATAAATTTTATCCTTCTGGAGGAATACTAATTTGCTGGAGATAGAACCATGACGTTAGAAACCAGCAGATATGAGGAGAAGCTATTTTGCAAACTTCAAGAATGGGAGACCGCCGAGGCAATATTGATCGGAAGACCTTGACTCGTGCTGTTCAATATTTGGCTCGCTACCGTTGGCAAGCGATCATCCCATATTTATTCTTAGTGATCGCCACATTGGCTCAATTGATGGTCCCACGCATGTTGGGAAATATCATCGATGCCATAACCCAGGGTGCGATCGCAAATGGGATCGTACCGAGACTAGATTCGATTCCTGAGGGAATTCTGGATCAGATACTGGCTGGTTTAAACATCACTGAAGAACAGTTGATCTATAACTATGAAAACGCAGAACGGCTTTTGATCGCATCTGCAATTGCAATATTGGTTTTCGCTGTTTTGCGTGGTGTTTTTGCCTTTCTGCAAACTTTTACTGCCGAGAGAAACTCACAAAGAGTCGCTTTCGATATGCGTAATGAGCTGTTCGCCAAGATCCAGGGTTTATCGTTTTCCTACCATGATCGCAACCAGACAGGCCAATTGATGATCCGGGCCACGGATGATGTTGAGAAAGTGCGTTTATTCATTGGCCAGGGATTATTAATGGGGGTCGGAGCAATTATTTTACTGGCAGGGACATTGCTGATCTTATTCTCTACCAATGTCCGCCTGACATTTATTGCGCTTCCGATCCTGCCGATCGCTTTAGGCCTGTTTATGTTTTTTGGTTCCAAGATGGGACCAATGTTCATGAGAATTCAGAAGCGCTTGGATAAGGTGAATACGGTCTTACAGGAAAACCTGTCAGGGATCAAAGTCGTCAAAGCATTTACACGGGAGAAAAGCGAGGAAAAGAAATTCGATTTAGCTGCCGATGACCTGATGGATCAGCATATTTATGTGGCGCGCTTATTTAGTGTTCTATTTCCTTTCGTAATCTTGATTGCCAGCCTTGGACAGGCACTGGTGCTCTATTTCGGTGGACGGCAGATGATTGCGGGCACACTTTCACTTGGTGAATGGCAAGAATTCAGTTTATACATGATTTTTCTTTTTATGCCCGCAGCTCAACTGGGTATGATCATCACCCAAATGTCCCAGGCTTCCGCTTCTTCGACCAGGATATTTGAAATTATTGATGTCGAAAACGAAGTCGTGGACAAAGCGGATGCAATTTCACTCCCTGAAGTTGAGGGCCGGGTCAGGTTTGATGGAGTAAGCTTCCGATACTTCAATAGCGGGGAACCTGTTCTGAAAGATGTTGATATCGATGTAGAACCTGGTCAAACTGTTGCCCTTTTAGGTGCGACGGGATCGGGCAAGTCAACCATTATCAATCTTCTACCTCGTTTTTACGATCCCAGCAGTGGTTCAATCACGATTGATGGGTATGACTTAAGAGATCTCGAACTTGATTCACTTCGTACCCAGATTGGGATAGTCCTGCAGGAGACAACTTTGTTTGCTGGGACTATTCAGGAAAACATCGCATTTGGTAAACCAGATGCTTCATTTGAGGATATTGAAGCAGCAGCAAAAGCAGCTGCCGCACACGATGAAATAATGGCATTTCCAGAAGGGTATGAGACGCCAGTGGGGGAGCGGGGGACGACATTGAGTGGCGGTCAAAAACAACGTGTCGCGATCGCACGGGCCTTGCTGCTCAACCCTCGTATCCTGATCTTGGATGATTCAACCAGCAGTGTGGATTTAGTTACAGAGGTAGAAATTCAGCAGGCTTTGGATAAGCTGATGTTGGGACGGACAAGTTTTGTTATCGCCCAGCGCATCAGTACCGTAATAAACGCTGATCAAATCCTTGTCTTAGATAAAGGGCAGATCGTGGCAAGAGGCAATCATGAAGAACTGCTGGAAACAAGTGAAATATATGCTGATATATATAGCTCCCAATTGATTGGTGATATAGATGACCCTGATCTAATTGAACCGGAGTTTATTGGAGAATAAATATGTTTGGTGGAACGCATGGATTAAGCCGGGCGATGGGCAGCGATAGTCTGAAGCCTCAAAATGTTGGGGTGACCTTGAGGCGATTTGCGGTTTATTTCCGACCTTATTGGTTCTTGTTGATTTTGGCTGGGGTGCTGCTGATCGGGGCGACCTGGGCACAGGTCGAATCACCGAAATTAATTGGCCAGTTAGTGGATTGTTATCTGACTCCATCGGTTGTGTCTGCGATAGGAAACCTTCCATTAGCTCAAGAAGGTGGTATTGCGAGTGGGGCAGTTAGTAATTGCTCAATGGAAGCCGATCCCGCAGTCTTATCCACTGCTGAAAGGCTTGCAGGTTTGGGGAGAGTGACTTTGATGATTATAGGGCTGGCCTT
>DATKXE010000522.1:0-2787 GCA_035529195.1 Anaerolineales bacterium | reverse complement strand
AGTTCGATCAGCAGATAGCAATTACAAATGATTTCTTTACTTTATTGGGGAAGTACAGCCAGGAGGATATCAGTCCGCTGTTAGATGAGTATTTCCAAATGCGGTGATTTTAATCCCTTCAGATAGAGAAACAGGAATTGTAAATAAGGTTATTCGGGAAGAAAAAGAGATACATATAGTTATCTAATATAAGTATTAAGTATATTTTAGTAGTAGTAGTAGAGCCTGGGGATAAGTGGATAAGTGTTTGAAAAAGGATTGGCGGATTATATTCGCTTGTGTTTTGAGAGGCAATTGCTGAAAAACAGGAACTTTTTTGACGAGGATTCGTCCACAGCACGATTGTGGATAAATTTGCACAAAAACAGTGAAACAGCCAATCCCAAAGCACTCTTTCTATATATGGATGGCATAGAGTGAGAGCCCCCATATTTGGGGGTTCGAGGCGGGGTGGTTTTTCGAACATACGGTCGACTTTTCCCCAATTTATGTAGTTTATCCACAGTTTTCGACAAGTTATCCACATAATGTAATCTCGAGGGTACCCCGGAAGAACAACCAGGGAGGACTATTCATCTTGTGTGTAAGCGCTTGACAAGCAAGACATATTAGATTATCATCTATGTTAGATATATATCTAACATAGATGAACGTCTAATCGATCGCTGTCTAGTAGGGCTTCAGAGGTATAGGTTTAGGAGGATGTTATGAACCAGGATTATTATCAATACATTCAACAAATCCATCGCAAACAAGTCGAGATCAACCATCTTCAAGGGGAGTTAAGCAAAGCCACCCAGAATAATCCAAATCTGCGTAAACGGTTTCTACTGTACATGAGCGATTTATTGCTCAGCCTTGGTCAAAGGATCAGGCCAGCGGAATTCCAAGTAAATGTTCAAGGCGGGCAGGCCCATGAAAGTACATTAGAAATCAAAGCCGAGGGTTGTTAATAAGTCATGGATCCAATCACCGAGCAAAAAATTGACCAAAAGAGCCCAAGTTTGACCTGGGAGATGGGGACAGCCTATGATTTGATGATGAGCCTTGAGGTTCTTCATAATCCGGAAGCCTTTGGGCTGCGGGCATCTTGGGCTGCAGGAGTTCGTTCTCGTGTCCCATCAAAAGAAAGGGGAGTGCTGGAGGATTCACTAAAACTCGTGTATGTACCATTGACTTGGATCCATACCCTCCCGGAGCCCAAAGATAGCGCGTCTGTGTTATGGGCCTTACGCCAGATGCCTCCCGAAGATAGACTGATCAATTTATCAATGCAGGGGAAGCTGGATACTGAATACGATCAAATCTTGTCCCGGGTTTATGAACGCCGCGCTTGGGATGAAGAAGATCTGGAGCAACTGCAGAAGGAGTTAAAAAGCAAGAAAGGGCATTCAAAAAAGGAACTCAACACGGTCCTTGAGTGGTGGTCACGACCAGAAGAATTTGGCGAGCTGTATTTGCAAGCCCTTCAATCATATTATCAGGAATTCTTCGCCGAAGAGGAGCGGCGGATAAAACCAGCTCTGCAGAGAGCGAGTGAGCAAGCCCAAGAGATGGCACAAGAGAAAGACCTATCTGATCTCATAGAGATTCTTTCTCAAGGTGTGAAGCTCTTCATCGATCCAGATGTGACTGATCTGGTATTTGCCCCTTCTTTTTGGATCACGCCCCTAATCCTATACACGTCATTGGCCCCCCAGCAGATGATTTTTGTTTACGGAGCACGCCCATCTGATGCATCTCTGGTGCCTGGCGAGGTTGTTCCTGATGCTTTGCTGCGCGGCTTGAAGGCCTTGGCTGAGCCGACACGTTTGAAGATCATCCGTTATTTATCACAAGAACCGCTTTCTCCTGCACAGCTATCAAGGAGGCTGCGACTGCGCCCTCCAACGGTTGTTCACCATTTAGAAGTATTGCGCCTGGCGGGTTTGGTGAGGCTAAATCTCGAAGTACCAGAGGAACGGAAGTATGCCGCCCGCCTGGAAGGGTTGGAAGACACATTTAAAAACATGACTGAGTTTCTGCAGACTGATTTGAACAACTAACTATTGAGGCTCCATTGGGACCTAACAAATTGGTTTACACTTTCGGCACCGCGGTTAGCGAATACGCCGTCCGGGTGCGCACGTTTAGTCGTAATGCGCGCCTTTATCTGCTTAATGTAGTGATTGTGGGGGCAGCGATGGGGGTTTTTCGCTTGCTGTTCAATTTCTATGTGCTGAGTTTAGGGTATGACGAGGCACTCCTGGGCACCCTGATAACAATCAGCAGTATGACAGCCCTTCTGGTTGCTTTGCCGATGGGATACCTGGCTGACATTTTAGGACGTAAAAATTCTCTACTGATATCTGGGGCGTTAATGAGCGCTTCGATCATGGCGATTGTGATCTGGCCATCACAAGAGACGCTTTATGGAATGAATGTGGTCTCAGGCATCGGACAAAGCCTGGGGGCGGTGACCATGGCCCCATTTTTAATGGAGAATAGTGGAGAAAAGGAGCGTACATACCTGTTCAGTTTTAGCTCTGGGCTGCAGATGGCCATGGCTTCTGTAGGGAACTGGATTGGCGGTTACCTGCCCACCTGGATCAGAACCACGCGGGGCTTACCAGTGGTCAGCAGTGAGGCATATGCAGGAGCCTTGATGGTCGTCTCTTTGACAATTGCTGTCGGGCTGCTTCCCTTATTTCTGTTGCGCACACCACGATTGAAGGTATCTGAGAAGTCAGTATTTGCGCCAATAACCTATGCATCCAAAAATCCAACCTTGTTGGGCAAAATGATTCT
>DATKXE010000521.1:0-11432 GCA_035529195.1 Anaerolineales bacterium | reverse complement strand
GCTGCGCTATGCCTTACTATGCGCGGTGATAGGGATAACGGGGGGTTCACCTGCTGTCCCCAATATTTCAAGATCTGCCAAACTCCTTGGCGGCTCAATCGCCCATCCATCTGGCTGATAAATAGGGCGGGTTCTCCAGGCCGGAGAAGCAAATTGGGTCGCCCATCCTTAATATACTCTTCCACCGGACGCTGGGCATCACCCAATCCCAACCATATGTGCCCATCAAAGTCTAGATTAACATGCAAACGTCTGGCGTTTAGATCCAGATCGGTCATATCTAGAGCAGTAAGATTTGCAACAGAAAGACCGGTCTCTAATAGAAGCATAAAGATTGCCCGATCTCTCAATGCCCTTGGGCGGGGTGAAGATTCCATAATCGAAAGCAGTGTTTGAACTTGCTCCTGATTTAAGCAATGAGGAGGAAGACTCTTCGGCATTTCGGTGATGACACGCTGAATCTCGCCATCACCCCCCGAAAAAGTATTGGTTGCAAGTAACCCTTCGCGGACCAGGTATTCCTGGAAATACTTGAGAGTAGCAAGACGCCGGATCAGGGTGGACCGGCGACGTCCCAGCTGGCGTTCCGCCTCAAGAAATTCTGCTATCCGCTCAGTTCTCAGATCATCCATACCAGCTGTGTGGTCTGGGAGAGCATCCAAATAGAGCAAAAAAACACGCAAATCATTGGCATATGCCAACTGCGTGCTTTCAGAGTATGCAGGATCAGCCTCCAAATTGCTCAGAAAGGCGTTTACTTCGGTCTCCATAAGCCACCTGCGACTCTTTGAAGATTTCCCCAATCTTTTCATTTCCGCCAAGGCTAACTAAGCGTTCACTTCTATATGTGCCCGCCCTCCTTTGGGGTAATATTATATCATACTGCCTGCGATGACCTCCTTGAAAACTGCGACAGCCTGATCTATCCCCACATCGTCGATCCAGCAATGGGTCACCAGTCGAAAGGAACACCTGGCGGTCACCCCAACCAGGAGGCCTCTTTCTTTCAAACGCGCGGCTATATCAGAAGCAGATAAAGCAATTTGATCTTCCAGAGAAATAAACACCATATTTGTGTAAGGCGTTCCAGGAGCTAAACTCACACCAGGGATCTGCGCTAATTCACTTGCCAAACGAGATGCCCGTTTGTGATCATCTGGTAAGCGTTCAATCATCGTCTCCAGAGCAACGATTCCGGCGGCTGCCAGTACTCCTGCCTGCCTCATGCCACCACCCAGCTGTTTTCGGATTCGTCTGGCCTGGGAAATAAATTCACCTGAACCACACAAAACCGATCCTACCGGCGCACCTAAACCTTTGCTTAGACAGAAAGTTACCGAGTCTGTTGGACCCGCCAAATCTTTTGCATCCACTTCGAGCACTGCGGCCGCATTGAATATCCTTGCTCCGTCCAGATGAAACAGGAGCCCATGTTCATGAGCTATCTCACCAACCTTGTGGGTGTATTCTGAAGTCAACGCAACACCACCACAGCGATTGTGGGTATTTTCCAATACAACCAGGCGGGAGATGGGAAAGTGGATATCATCTGAACGGATCGCACCTTCAATCTCATCTAGATTTATTGTGCCATCGGGTTGGTTGGTGAGCAGGTGGGGATGTACACCACCAAGCGCTGCAGCACCGCCTGCTTCGAATAAAAATGTGTGGGATAGATGACCTAAAATAAATTCATCACCGCGACCGCAATGGGCCAGGATGGCTGCCAGATTGCCCATCGTCCCGCTCGGTACAAATAATCCAGCCTCCTTACCCATCAAAGAAGCAGACATTTCTTCAAGACGATTGATGGTCGGATCTTCTCCATAAACATCATCCCCCACCTCTGCCTCTGCCATTGCCGTCCGCATTTGTGGAGTTGGGAGTGTCACTGTATCAGAACGCAAATCAATCCAATCCATATTCGCCTCTCATCTGAATTTTTGTAGTTTTACCCGCGGTGCGGGATAAACACACACCTTTTGCGTAGTTCGTCAAGCTGCATCTAATGTATCCAGTATATTTGATAAATCATTGGGCAAGGGGGCTTCGAATTCAACCTTATCCGATTCACCTGGAAGCCGGATTTTTAACCGCGCGGCATGCAGAAAATGGCGGTTGAGATTCAAGCTGGGATGGCGTCGTCCATAAAACTGATCTCCGGCAACCGGGCACCCGATGAAAGCCATATGCAGGCGAATTTGATGAGTTCTTCCTGTAATCGGGTGTACCTCCAGCAAGGTATGCAGATCATATTGCACCAAAGTCGAATATTCGCTGACCGCAGACCGGCCTTTCCCTGGAGAAACGACCGCCATTCGCTTGCGATCGACCGGATCTCGACCTATCGCAGCTTCTACTCGTCCGCGGACTGTTGGTGGGGCACCATCCACAAGAGTCAGGTAGGTCTTCTCAACGCGTCGTGAACGAAACTCCTCCTGCAGCCACTGGTGGGCAGCATCATTCTTGGCCAGCAGGATCAACCCGGAAGTATCCTTGTCTAGTCGGTGGACGATCCCCGGACGCAGGATTCCACCCACACCTTCGATATCCACTGCGTGCGCTAAAGCGGCATGCACCAGTGTGCCGGATTGGTGACCTGCAGAAGGATGGACTACCATCCCTGCTGGCTTGTTCACTGCGATCAGGTCTTGATTCTCAAAAATAATCGTTAAAGGAATTTCTTCAGGGATCAGCGTGGTTGGCTGCGGAGGAGGAATTGCAACTTCGATCTGCGCCTCTCTCTCCACCATTTGACCGTTCTTTGTCGCTGTTATGCCATCCACAACTACGCAGCCTGTTTTGATTAAAGCTTGCAATCGAGAACGAGAATATTCAGGCAGCTGCGATACCAGGAATCTATCGAGGCGTTGGGGTTGTTCTTGCTCAAAGATAAGTTGAACAAGCCGATCATTCACCAAGATTCTCCCCACCGATCTGATCGCTGCTGTTCTCAGGTGACAGAACTGTTTCTAGCGCATCAGAGGGTAGTTCTTTTTTCCTCTCTTGGGACCACACTCCCAGAAGCAACACAATCACACCCATGGTGATACAAAAATCGGCAACGTTAAAAACCGGAAATCTCCAGATGGAAACAAAGTCGGTTACCCAGCCAATTGTTAGACGATCAAACAGGTTGCCAAGAGCCCCTCCGAATTCCAATCCCATGGCCAGCCTCAGCGTCCAATCTTCGCGTGGTACGCGCGGGAAATAATAGACAATCGCGATGGCGACAACCACTGCCAGTATCGCAATGAAATCTCCCAAACTCGGCAGTATGCCAAAGGCAGCCCCAGTATTCTTCCAATTGACAATGCGCGCATACGGTTCAAGCCATTCCCATGGAGACCACCATTCGCTTAAGGCTAAATTACTTCTGACCAAAAATTTGGTCGTCTGGTCGAGAATGATGATAGCTCCACCAATCCCAAACAATGTTAAATAATCACGCAGGTTGTTAAATGAAACTTTTGAAGTTGATTCCATGGGATAGATTTTACTCTAAGTCGCCTCACTCAGGCTGAAAATCGGACGTGAATTCCTGATATTCCACCTGTGATTCTCGGATTACAGGCAGGCGATCACGAATCCTACTCACATTTATGCCTGATTTGAACCATACCAGGTGAGCAGGACAAGATTTTCCCTTGGTCCGGCAATCACTGGCTCCGAAACCTGGCACGGGGATACCCGCTTGAGGCTGTTCAATCAAGTATTGGCTCCACGAGCATTCTATAGGCTCCGTTGTCTCGAGGTAAAAATACCCTCTGACCGGGACAATTTGTCGCAACCAATCGATATGCCAGTGGCAGTGTCCATTCCCACGTAGATGACGACCAAGACGCGCCTCCAAGCCACCAGGTCCCAGAGCGCTGCCAACATAGAGGTAAGCGCCAGCAGGAAAGGTAAACTCACCAAGTCTTCCGACTCGAAGAGTTTGCGGGTGTTTAAGGTCCATTTGCAGGATATATGCTCCCGAGGACTTGGGTATTGCAGGAGATTGAAGTTCAAGAGAGCCCATGTTCATGACGACTATCAGTCATCCTTTACGGTACCAAAAAAGTCCATCTGGTGAGCAATAAAAATCAGCTCTTCTCTTTCGATCTGAGCATGCCGTAGTTCTATCCATTTCGCAAACTGCTGGCTATCCAGCTGGGGGTGGTTTATCAGAGCTTCGTTAATCGTATTTATTATGAAATGCAAGAAAAAAGCTTCGTCCATTGGATACCCACTTGACCCGGGAATTACAATCCAGTCCGAACTTCCTGCTGACAAGATACGACCACCCATTCTTGGAATGTAGTCGATCAGGTGACGGCCTGTCTGGTGGTCACCAAAGGGCACACCATTCTTAATTCTCTCCTTCATCGTGCTGTGATAAAGCGACAATAGCAGGTTATCGAACTCCGCATCAATGACAGGTTCAAGGATGGTCAACCCATCGTAATTTATCGTGAAATAATAAAAGAAATTCTTCTGCCCCAAATTGAATATTTGCCTTAATGTTTCCGGTAAGCTCACCAAATCCAGGAACGCATGCGCCACCACCAAATCCCAGTTAGCTGCTGGATGGGTGTCCATGAATTTATAGAGATCTGCGTCAAGTAGATTGACCCGAACCTTAGTATTTTTTCCAAGGATCAACATTCCAGCATTGGTTTCTGATACTTCAAAGCTTTGCCTCTCCGCCCACTCTTTCAGGTATAGTCGAGCATGTTGGATATTCTCATTTTGATTATCAACTCCCGTATATTCTGCATACTGAAGTAAACCCCATTCAAGCATGCGTGCAACCATGGTTCCGATTCCTGCGCCGATCTCAAGCACCTTGATTGGGTGATCTGCGGAGTTTCCAGGCAGCGCGCTTGCCAGCGATTCCCAGACATATCGGTTTAGGGCACGATCGTCAACGCTCTTCTTAGCTTCCAAGTAGCGAGTAAAACTGTATTCTTCTGGGATCACAGCTTATCTTCCTGATCGATCATTTTTTCAAGGAAACCACGGATGCGCTCAGATGTGTTCTCCCAGGTTGGGTGCTGGTGATAACGTTCAAGTGCGCTTCTGCTCATTTTAATTAACAAATGGCGGTCTTCGGTCAAACGGGCAATATACTTACTTATTATCGCGGCATCTTCCTGAGGGATCAGATATCCATTCACGTTGTGGGTAATGAACTCAGAAGATCCCCCAGCGGTGGTTGCGATGGCTGGTAATCCAAACCCCATCCCCTCAAGGTAAGCAATCCCGAAGCCCTCATGGTAGGAGGGCATTACCATTATGTGGCTGGTGAGCAGTACACTCCTCAGTTCCTCTTCATCTAAGGATCCATAAAATCTTACTTTATCCTCAATCCTGTAATCACGGACGTTTTGCATCATCCGCTGGGTATACTTCTCATCGATCGCCATACTTCCGGCAATCGATAGCTGCCAGTTTTTATTTGAAATTAATTTTAATGCCTCCAACAAGGTATGCAGTCCTTTTCTCGGAATTACATTCCCCAAGAATAAAATCTGCAGGGGAATATCTTGTTGTGCTCTGGATTCAATCAGCCCAGGAGCAAGGTCAGGCTGAAAACGATCCCCTGCAGGATATGCTACGACCCTGCTCTTATGATCTCCCACCAAGTTCTCTACCTTCTGACGGGTGTTCTGGCTGTTAAATATGAATCCATCAACAGATTGCAGGTAAAGTTTCTCCACTGTTGAATAAAACTCATTCTGCCATGAGGGGTGAAATTCGCTGCAGCGCAGGTGATGCACGATGGAGATGAGGCGGTAATTAACCTTCTTCTTCAAGCCACGATTAAGATGGAATAGCGAGGGGTGGCTGAGCTCATCCTGAAGCAGTATATCAACTGGGAGATTTACTAACTTGCGATAAAAGCCTCTCGAAAGATTATCCAAAAGGTGTAGAGGATAGTTTCGCCAAGGAATCGAAATGATATCCACTTGATCTCCCTGAGCCTCTAAATAGCTCACCAGTTTCCGGTCGAATAGGTAACCCCCCGAAATTGTTTCGAGGGAGCCATAAATCAGCAGCCCAATATGCATCCGCTATCACCCCCAGGTTCTGAAGGCATCATTTCTCAAAGCAGTATGATGCCCAGGCAATTTCATTTTCCCAAAGTTTAATTGTTATTATGGATAGGTTGGGTCGATCAATATCTTCCAATAACTGCATGCACATTATCCTGGAGAAATTCTCAATACTTGGGTTTAATCCTTTGAATTCATCCCCTTCATTCAATATCTGATCCTGATAGTGATTTACCAGCACGTCCAAGTGTCGTTCAATGTCCACGATATCTACCAGATAACCATGCTGATCAAGCATATCACCCTGCAACTGTAATTCGACCTGGTAATGATGGTAATGAAGATCGTTTTCAGGCCCCCAATCTCCTCCGATTAAGTAGTGCTGTGCATCAAAATCCCGCTTTACAGCAACCGTATACATCGCCATAATCTCCTTCATACTTCTGGGGTTGGTCCAAAGATTATACTCTTTTCAATATCCAGGTTGTTGGTGGGTAAAGAATTGTTGGTAAAACATGCGGATTAATACTTGAAGACAACCTGAATGGTATCACCAGGAGTCGCATCTAGCATGGCGAAGGCTTTATCTGCTTCTTCGATTGGAATGCTGTGGGTGATCAATTGTGATGGTTTGACTTGCTTGAGCATCTCCCAGGCGAAATTAAAACGACGCGGTTTATCCCATCTACCACGGGAGGCAGAATTGATCTGGCTCACCTGACTGCTGATTATTTTCAAGCGGCCGCGGTGAAACCACCCCCCCAGGTCGATATTAGCCATCTTTTTGCCATACCATGATCCTACAATAATCCGCCCCTCAAAATCAGCTGCCTCAATCGCCTGGTTTAATCCGTCTGGATCACCAGTCAATTCATAGACCAGATCAGCCCGATGAAGCATCCGATCTTGATTCTCCCATTTAATAAGTTCGTCGAAACTCGGACTCGACGGATCGAGACTCTGACCAGCACCAAGATCAATTGAAGCTTGGCGTCGCAAATCGTAACGTTCGAAGGTTATCAGGCGCTCCAGGGGGAATTTTACCAGCAGTGCGGTGGTCAACAAACCTACGACCCCCTGTCCGAAAATGACCACTCGCTCTCCAATCAAAGGGGCACCATCCATGACGAAACTAACTGCCGTTTCCATATTCGGCAAGAGAACGGCATCCTCCAGTGATAATCCATCCGGTATGATTTGCAAGGACCCCGGCTCAATCACGAAATAACTGGAATGCGGTTGGAAAGCAAACACTTTTTTTTCGATCCAATCTGGATTGACCTCTTTTCCCACCTCAATGATTTCACCAACCACCGAATACCCGTACTTCAATGGATACGTGACAGGTCCTGATAATGATTCGATATTCTCATCCAAAGGTAGATGGTCAGGAAATTGCCCCCGATATAGCAGCATCTCGGTGCCGGAGCTGATAGCTGACAGCAAGGTGCGCACCAGGACTTGATTCGGACCAGGATCGGAGATTTGCTCATCACGCACTTCTACAACCCCGGGCGAAAGAAAATATAAACTTTTACGTTCCATAGATTGCCTCCCTCAAATCGCTTTGGTAATATCCCTCTGTGGTCGTCCAAATACAACCAGATCATCACCCGAATATTCTACGATCAAATTATCTACTCGCCTGGCTGGCCATGCTCCTGGTGAGCTGGGGAAATGAACCGCTGGTAAACCTCCTAAAATCATCGGAGAGATGGTCACTACGATAAAATCGACCAGCTGCGCAAAAAGAAAACTTGCGATCACTTTTGCACCACCCTCAACCAAAAGGCGTTTGATTCCCATGCGATGCAAATCACTCATTAAAGCTGGCAGCTGGATCTGCCCATTCAAGTTAGCTGGAAGAACGAACAGCTTTGCACCATGAGAGGACAAAGCACCCGCATAACGTTTATCCGCCTTCTTTGTGGTCGCTATCCATGGGGAATAATTCTGAACCAGGGTGGATTTAATTGGAATGCGTAATTTGCTATCCAGAATTACCGGTTGCGGATTTTCACCTTCTACCAACCTGACCGTGAGCCGGGGATCGTCCGCCAGGACAGTCCCAATCCCGATTAAAATCGCATCATGATTCGCCCGCAGCTGGTGAGTTAGGCGAGCAGATTCAGGTCCGCTGATCTGGGTTCTTTCACCTCTCCGGATGGCTATGCTGCCGTCCAGGCTTTGAGCATAGCTTACGGTGACGAAAGGACGCCCTTCAGGTTGCTCAATCTGATCGACAGCGGTCATGATGCGATCATGTAGGTTCATTTTCTCCCCCAATATTCCCAAGCACGATACTGGCCGGCATGACATTCAGGTTGAGCATGTGATGCATCCGCTGGGCTTTTGTGAATAGATATTCTGCGTTCTCCAGGGTTACGTCTGTCTCAAGCGGGATTCGTTTGCTGACTGGAATTCCTCCCTCGATCAACGCTTCGATTTTCAATGGATTATTCGTCATCAGCTGGATAGATTTCACCCCTAGATCAGCAAGAATACCAGCCGCAATCGAGTAATCACGCTCGTCAGCCTGATGACCGAGTGCAAGATTTGCATCAACAGTATCCAAGCCTTGATCTTGCAAGTTATATGCGCGCAGTTTATCCAACAGACCAATTCCGCGGCCTTCCTGGCGCAAATAAATCACCACGCCCTCTCCATAATGGGCGATTCGATTCATCGCTCGATTAAGTTGATCTCCGCAGTCACAGCGCAATGAACCCAATACGTCCCCTGTAAAACACTCGGAGTGTACTCGTACCAGGACGTTGTCCTTTTCCTCGACCTGACCCATAACCACCGCCAGGTGTTCTTTGTCATCTTGATTGGTGGTATACAGGGAAAGATGGAAATCACCCTCGGGAATGGGAATCCGGGATTGTACTCGACGTTCTACGATTATTTTCTCCATAAGATTCCTTTGAATTCATCGCCTCTATTGAGGTGGGGATTGCAGGTTCTGACCTGGTTGCTTATCGATTAACAGTAAAACGATCAAAACGACTTCAATTATTTTTGTCAGGTAGCCCAAACTACCAGCAGGCCATGATTTATCGCCCATCACAATCCAGGCCAGGATTGTAACCAATGTGAAAGCGATAAATAACCAACGAATCAGATTGTGGTATTTCCTCGCCAGATCAATTGGCAGGAAATATGCAGCCAGTAATGTCAGGTAACCTAAACCATTAAGAATGAACAAAACATCCGGGAAGAGCAGCGAAAAATGGATCAGAGCCGCCGCTACCGTAGTCAGGATAATTCCAATCTGGACCGCACTTATTCGGGAACTTTTATTAGCCATTTCTTCCCTTCCTTTTCGTAATTTTTATCAGGATCACACGATTTATTATTCTTTTGATCAGCGGCTGTAAAAGCCTCCCAACCATAATCCAATTCCACCAAAGACGACATCGCGGGCGCGAATGAGGAGGCTCAAACTGATACCAACTGCAGGGTTTACACCGATTAATCCCATTGCCATCACTTGACCAGCTTCTAATGTCCCGAGTCCTGCCGGAAACGGCAGCAGAAATGCAATCCTGGCAGCCGTGAGAGCGACTAGGACTTGAACCAAATTAAAGCGGATTCCCAAGAACTGCAGCATCAAACCAAACTCGAACACCATCATCACCCATATCCCTGCTGATAATATTGCAGCTGCGATCAATGCCAGCACATTTTCCTGGCAAAATTCAGATACCTGGGATTCGGTATCTTTCAGAACAATCACCATACCTTTAAATTTGGATGAATTTGGAAATCGTCTACCAATCATTCCTAGAGTGGATGAGACTGGATGGCGTCCAACCCGCAGGGCAAGGAGATAAAGGATTGGAAAAGCCAGCAGGAAGGCTGGGATAACAATCAATGCAGCATAACTTGCAGACTGCAGAACACCAGCGAAGATCAGGACAGCCACTCCGATCAGCAGGAATGTGAAATTTGCCAGCAATTCGAGCAGCTTATCGACGGTGACGCTGGCAGCAGCTGGAGAGGTCATCATTCCCTCCCTCTCCGTAAGCAGGTAAACCTGTAAAGGCTCACCACCAAATTGCGGGCCTGGGGTGAAATAGGTCACCCCAAAACCCGCTAATCGATAACCGATGATTGAAAGCAGGGTAGCGTGGTAACCTTGCGCTCTTATAATCAACCACCAGCGGAAGCTGATTAGGATGAATATAAAAATGTTGAGACCGATGATGACAAAGATCGCCTGCAGGCCGACTTGTCGAAAATTCTCAACGATCTCGGTGATTGTGATTTCTTTGAGTGACCACCATGCAGCTAAAGGTATCATCATCCAAACCAGGAGCCTGAATACTAGCCTAATTCTTGGTGGTGTTGAAAATCCACCCAGCTGAGGAACTTTGAGAGCGGGTTTGTGGATCAGGTTCATGTCTCACCCAATCTTTTGGTGATGATTTTTCGCTCGGGGATCCAAAGTGAATAGGGGCCAGTCCCAATATAGATCAATCCTACAGCTCCAACTACCAATAAAACCTCAATCAAATGCAAGCCGAAATATTCGAGGTAGATTCCAATAGCGAACAAAACAATTATCGCGGCAATTCGTCCAGCCACTCCAATAGCGATCAAGATCATTCCGCTGAACATCAAGAGCAGGGTTATTCCTATCCACTGGATTTGGGGGTTCAGATCGGCTGCAGATAGGCGTTGAGATGGAAATAATCCAAACATATTTTCTTGGATCCAAGCGATTAATAGGATGACTAGGCTTATTCGCAATACCAGCGGCAACCACCTGCTGGCTAGTTCTTTGATCACCTTCATTCTGTCTGAATCGAGGAGATATGGATAGGTCACCAGCGCGCTATCCCTCCTGAGGAGGCTGGCCAATGAAATCCCACTCACAGTAAACCAATCAAGTGTAAAACCAATCAGAAATGGGATTGCGAAGAGGGCAGCTGCAAGGAAAGTCCCCGGTGGTGAAAACACAGGAAACAAAACCACCGCCACGAATCCCATTTGAGCTCCTGCAAAGGGACGCCGAGCAGAATTCTTGGCTAACGGTAAGACTGGTTTCCCCAATCTCCTCCGCAGCCATATCCCGCCGATAAACAGGTAGCGCGCCAGACCAACGAGAAGGAACCAGGCTGGGACCTGACCATACTGGACCAGCAATGTGCTCGCGATCAGGATGCCCAAACCATCTAAATTCAGATCTAATTCTTCCCCCAAGCGAGTTTCGTGGTGGGAAATCCTGGCCAGGTAGCCATCAAATAGGTCTGCCAGCGCTGCAGACGAATACAACAAACCAGGCACGTAGGCTAGCCACCCCTGCGGCCATGGAGAAAAGAGAAATCCAGCCAAAAGGGTAAGTAGAATCCCACGCAGAATGGTAAGCTGGTTTCCCGGGCCAAATTC
>DATKXE010000520.1:0-4382 GCA_035529195.1 Anaerolineales bacterium | reverse complement strand
TTCAAACCCCCGGTCAGTGGGCCGGGACGGTAGAGTGCCAGGGCGATCATTAAATCGTCCACGCTTTGGGCCTGGATTTCCTTCAGAGTTGCCCGCATGCCGGGGCTTTCGACCTGGAAACAACCGATCGTGCGCCCTGCCTGAATTAATTCAGCAGTAGCGGGATCGTGATCTGGGATAGCATCCAGGGCATCTAAAGGTGACTGGTAGTGATCTGGATTCTGGGCTTGCAGCTCCCCGGCAACATCACCAAGCACAGTCAGACCGCGGATCCCAAGCAGATCGATCTTCACCAAACCGATGTGTGAGACCGAATCGAGATCGAATTGGGTGATTACTACTCCCTTATTGGCCAGCTGGACGGGTACCAGATCGGTCATTGGTTCTGGTGAGATCACCATGCCACCAGGATGGATCGATAGGTGGCGCGGTACACCAATCAAACTCTCAGCCTCAGAGAATAATCTCTGGAAGCGGGGGTCAGGGTAGCGTTTGATCAGATCCTCAAAGGGAGCCTCTTGGCGGCGCGATGGTCCCCCTCGCCAGCGCCGAGGCAGCTGATCGACGATAGCCTTGATCTCATTGGGTGCATAGCCATGTGCATTGGCGGTTTCACGCAAGGCTGAGCGGCGGCGGAAGCGGTTGATGGTGGCAACCATGGCCACACGCTCAGCGCCAAAGCGCTGGTAAACAAAATGGATGATTTCATCCCGCCTGCGTGAGCAGATATCCGTATCGATATCCGGGGGTGATTCTCGCGCTGGATTAAGAAAACGCTCAAAGAAGAGATCAAGTTTCAATGGATCTGGTGAGGTGATCTCCAGGCAGTAGGCCACCAACGAGGAAGCTGCAGACCCGCGAGACGAGATGGGGATACCCAGATGACGAGCATGGCTGACGATCTCTTCCATGATCAAAAACAGCGGTGTATAGCCTTTATTCTCAATCACGGATAATTCGTAGTTGAGGCGGTCCATTATGCGGCTATCTATCTGACCGTAGCGTTTGATGGCGCCCTCTTCTGCTTTCAGTCGCAAGGTTTCGATCGTGGTTTGCCCTACAGGCACACGTGCCTGGGGGAAGCGCGGTATGTCCAAGGGGAGATCCAACTGACAGAGATCTGCGACTTCATCGGTAGCAGCTAATGCTTCCGGAAGGTCGCTGAAACGCCCGCGCGTTTCATTTGTACTGGTGAAGTACGATCCTGGAGGTGGGGTGGCAGCAGCAGGCAAGGCGGATATCGATTGGTTTTGGCGTATTGCGGTCACCATCTTTTGCTTTTCAGCCTGATCATTGGAAATATAAAAGACCTGGTTCGCAGCGATGATGGCAGTGTTTAATTCTTTGGCGATTTCCGCAATGCGTTTTGAGACGGTTACTTCTTCAGCTGTGCGGCGCTGTAATTCAACGTACAGATGGTCCGGGAATATCTCCTTCAGGTGAGCCAAGTAGCGTATGGCAGCCTGTGTTTGACCCAGGCTGACCAGCTGATCCAGGCAGCCCTGGCTGCCTGCAGTTAAGCATAACAACCCGCTGGTTTCCGCGGCTAGCTGGCTGAATGATAGTATTTGGTTTGGAATGGCCGGATCGGATTGGACGGCACTGCTCAGGCGGCAGAGACTTCTCCAACCGGTGAGGTCACGGGCCAATAAGACCAAATCACCTACCAGCGGGTTTGATTCCAGAGGTGAGGCTACGGTCACCTGCAGACCTAGAATTGGCAGCAGATCTGCTGCCTGGCAGGCCTGGTAAAACTCGATTGCGCCGGAAAGGGAATTGCGATCGGTCAGAGCCAGGGCACGCATTCCATCGCCAGCAGCTGCCTGGACCAGGTCGGCAGGTGAAGGCAGACCTTCAAGAAATGAGTAATATGAGTGGGCATGCAGGTGATTGAATGTGACCATTGGTCATATTGTAAACCCATACTTCACATTAGCAGAATCGATCAACCTCGTGGATCCAGCAAGGCAGATTTGTTTGAGCGTTATAATCTATGAACATAGGTTCATTTAATTTGGAGGCTTGTTCAAATATGGCAGGTGAGATGGATGTGTTGCGTTTGCATGGGGTTGGAGATTTGCAGCTGCAGACTGAATCAATCCCGGAACCGGCACCAGGAGAGGTTTTGATCCGCGTTTCCACAGTTGGAATCTGCGGATCAGATCTGCACTGGTTTGGAGAAGCCAGTATCGGCGATGCACGCATCTCCAGACCCTTAGTCCTGGGTCATGAGTTCAGCGGTATTGTAGAAGACCCCCGATCTGCTCTACACGGTCAAAGGGTGGCGATCGATCCTGCCATTGCCTGCCGTGAATGCGAATACTGCCTCGATGGAAACCCGAACTTTTGCGAGCAGCTGCATTTCGCGGGACATGGAGTAGATGATGGTGCCCTGCGTGAGTACCTGACCTGGCCGGAACGAAACCTGTATCCACTACCAGAAACGATCAACGATGAGGAGGGGGCGCTGCTGGAACCTTTGGGAGTCGCTATTCACGCTGTAGAATTGGGAAAGGTTCAACCAGGGGCTGCTGTGGGGGTGTTTGGTGTTGGTCCGATCGGATTAATGATCGTCCAATTAGCCCGGCTGGCAGGCGCGGGTGAGATCCTGGTAACAGACCGTCTAAACCACCGCCTGGAAACTGCTCTAGCCATGGGGGCGACCCGGGTGTTCCTGGTTACAGATGAATGGGATCGAAGAGAGATTTGGGGCGCCACCGGCGATAGGGGTGTTCAGGCAGCCTTTGAAGCCGCGGGGGAAAACCAGGCGGTGGAAACTGCAGTTGAGGCTGCAAAACCTGGAGGCCGGGTGGTATTGGTCGGCATCCCTGCTCAAGATTGGACAGCCTTCACTGCCTCGACGGCCAGGCGCAAAGGCTTGACGATTAAGCTCTCCCGGCGGATGAGATTTACCTACCCGCGCGCCATGCAGCTGGTGGAAGATGGGTTGATCGATATTGATTCATTAGTGACCCACCAATTTCCGCTATCCGAATTTATGCGAGCTTTTCAGGTTGCAAATCAACGAGATGGTTTGAAAGTTGTGCTCAAGCTTTGAAGATAATTTGTCTATCATTGGGTTATCGATCGGACCCTATTGGATCTTTTCAATAAATACCAGGCGATCAGCGCGGTCAAAATAAAGCCAACAATTGTTATGACCTGCACAAAAAGATTACCGGATGAATAAGCGGGGACTACGATACCTGATGCGACCGCATCGATGGCGAAATGGGCCAGAATGGCGCACTCGATACCCAGTTTCCAATACAGCCAGCCAAAGATGATCCCGTAGATGGTCCCGACTACCATCAGGGAAATGAAATCACTGATAGGCACTCTGGGAATAGAAAGCTTGTCGTCCACGTGCGCCCAACCGAACAGGATTGCGGAAATCAAAATGGCGGTCCAGATCACTAACCGGGTTGGGCGTCCATCAGGTTCACTCCAGATCAAACTGCCCAACCAGGCCAGAGCGGTCATCAAGAAAAATCGGTTGAAAATCTCTTCCTGGACACCAGCATCCATTGAAGCAAGGATTAATTTCCACACAGCCGGATAATCTTGGGAACCTGCATCCTGATTGATCAGGAGAATAAATGGGATAGCAGCGATGGCGACCAGAACAGAGATAGCGACGACCATTTGCAACCAGTTTCGTTTACCCTCTCCATGTAAATATCCCTCGAGAAAAGGGGCACCGAGACCGATCCTTCCGGCTAGATAGAGAGAGAGGGCGATGATCGGGATCGATATTGCGGTCCATAAGATCCAATAAGGGAGGGGGTCTATAACACGATTAGTGGTCTGTAGGATGGGAATGGAGAGCAGATTACCCAGCAGTTGAAATGCAACCAGAATCCAAAGCGCTTTCCAGCTGAATGGCCTCATTGTGGGCAGGTGGATTGTTATAATCGCCGCTGGCATCCGTTTATTCATTCTTCAGTCTAACACCAAAAAAATCTCAATTCTATACTGAGTTTTGCACCCAACTAATCGGATCAACTTAATGATTGATGAGCCTATTATCATTAGCCAACCAAACCTTGTAATTGGGGCGATGACAGGTTGAAGCGTCTTATCTGGATCTATATTGCCCAATCCCCAGTAGATGTGATTTCCAAGAAATCACCTCTTTCAAATTTCAGAGTCGCACTCGTGAATTAGATCTTCACTAATATTAAACCAGCATGTTTTCCTGTATAATGTGATTAACGGCACAAAGCATGCAACCTTCTTTTTATGCAAGGAAGGTTATTATATGGCTCATTCACTAAAATTTGGCCTTCAATGAATCCGGCGCAAGATGAGTCACCAATTCAAGTCCTAGAAACCCGCTCGCAGCGGTCGAGCCAGGGGGATGTAATAGCGGTGGATAGGGC
>DATKXE010000519.1:0-4356 GCA_035529195.1 Anaerolineales bacterium | reverse complement strand
CTTGATCAATGTCCTCCTTTTGGCTCCTGTTTGGATGCAGCTGGTGCATTTGCTGCTTTCTGATTCGGTATGGATTTTCTTGGTCCTCTATGCTTCAGCAACTTTAAATCAAGGGGATAGCGTTTTCGACGTGGATTAATAATTCAAAACCTGTCGGGCAGCTTGATCCGATAGAGAATTTGATCCTATTTCGGGTATTGTTTAACATTGGATTAAACGTTTTAGGCTATAAGTTTGGCTATGGATAATTCAGCGCTCCAGGCGAGACTCGAAGAACTGCGCCAGGAAATCAGGTTCCATAATTACCGCTATTACGTTGTCAACCAACCTATCGTCAGCGATGGTGAATATGATCGCTTGATGCGAGAGCTGCGCGAGATTGAAGAAAGCCATCCAGACTGGATCGCGCCTGACTCCCCAACACAGAGAACTGGTGCGCCTCCGAGTGAACGTTTCACGAAACTGCAGCACCCAGCTCCCATCTTGAGCCTGGCAAACGCATTTGATGAGCATGATGTCCGGGCCTGGTACGAGCGTATAGCAAGGATCGATGAGCGGGTTCTCGATACAGAATTCGTTATAGAACCCAAACTAGATGGATTAACGGTGGTATTGCATTATCATGGCGGGGTTTTTTTACAAGGAGCAACGCGCGGAGATGGCTCTATCGGTGAAGAAGTTACCTCCAATCTGCGGACTATCCGGTCCTTACCGTTGAGGATCCCAGTTGGGGAAAAGGAAATTGATGTTCCTGAATCTCTTGTAATACGTGGTGAAGTATTTATTTTTCGAGATGCGTTTGAGGATTTAAATCTCAGGATGGTTGAAGCTGGTGAGAAATCCTATCTGAACCCAAGGAATACGGCTGCCGGTTCACTGAGACAGCTGGATCCAAAATTAACAGCCACGCGCCCTTTATCGCTCTTAACCTATGATATTGTTGCCTCTGGAATATTCTCCTGGAATACAGAAGTTGAGCGCATGGAATTTCTCCAGCATATTGGGATGCCTGTTGTTGATTGGACTTACTGTGAAAATATTGAGGCAGCCATCAACGCCAGCCAAGAGATGATGGGACAAAGGTACGAGATGCCGTTGGAAGTAGATGGTGTGGTAATAAAAATCAACGATTTAGTTTTGTCCTCAGATCTCGGCGTGGTAGGTAAAGACCCGCGCGGAGCGATCGCATATAAATTTCCTGCGATAGAAGTCACCACACAACTCCTAAATGTTGGCGTAAATGTGGGACGTACTGGAGTCTTGACGCCATATGCAATTCTGGAACCGGTTGAGATTGGGGGGGTTGTGGTAAAACAAGCAACTTTGCATAATTTTGATTACATCAAGGAGAAAGACATCCGATCTGGGGATCGTGTGCTGGTAAAGCGGGCAGGTGATGTGATTCCTTATGTTATTGGTCCAGTCGTGGACGCGCGTTCGGGGGATGAAATGGAATATTTACCTCCCAGCAGATGTCCTGTTTGTGACACGGAAGTGGAACATCTGGAAGGAGAGGTCGCCTGGTATTGTGTAAACACTGCCTGTCCAGCCCAGGTTATTCGCAATATTGAACATTTTGTCTCGCGCGGGGCAATGGATATTGTGGGATTAGGGATTAGGATTGTTAAACTGTTTGTTGAAGCCGGGTTGGTCGAGGATGTGGCCGATTTATACAGATTATCGAAAGAGGATTTGTTGTCACTTGAAGGATTTGCAGATAAAAAAGCGGAAAATTTATTGGCTGCCATCGAGGTATCGAAGACCCAAAGCTTGAACCGCTTATTAACCGCGCTGGGAATCCGTGGTGTCGGTGAGGTAGGAGCAGTTGATTTAGCCCGGCAGTTTGGCAGTATTGACGATTTATCAGTGGCAGGATTAGGGGATTTACTCCAAATTGAGGGTATTGGCCCGAACATCGCACAGGCAGTCGTAGATTGGTTCAATACACCATCAAATCAAATCGTATTAGAAAAGTTGAAAGGCGCTGGAGTATGGCCGAAAACGGAAGAACTTGTGGGTGAATCTTTCCCAGATCTAAAGTTTACCGGCCAAACATTTGTCATCACGGGCACCTTGCCCGGGTTTACGCGTCAGGAAGCGAAGGAATTCATCGAACGAAATGGGGGTCGTGTGACTGGGTCGGTGAGTAAAAAGACGAGCTACCTGGTGCATGGAGACAACCCTGGGTCTAAGTTTGCCAAGGCGCAGGAATTGGGAGTACCTCTGGTGGATGAAGCCGGTCTGCGTAATCTGATAGATATATAAACATAATCTAATCATTGGAATTAGGAGAGAGATAATGGATTTTGATAATATGGACGATATAGTTGTTAGTCGGGTCAAGGCAATTACTGAACGGCTGGAGCACCTTCGTCAAGCAGGCTTATATTTTTATAATAAACCTGTGACAGAATTAAGAGGTGGAGCTAGGGTTCTCATTAACGACCGGGATATGGGAATGTATGCCTCTTACAGCTACCTTGGCTTAATCGGTCACCCGCGCATCAACAAAGCTGCAAAAGATGCGATTGATCGTTATGGGACAGGCACTCATGGCGTGCGGATGCTGGCGGGTACCCTGGATTTGCACACAGAGCTAGAGGAGACTATCGCGGAATTCAAGGGAGCAGAAGCCGCGGTAACATATACCTCCGGATATGTAACAAATCTGACTGTTGTTTCATCTCTGGTCGGTAGGGGAGGCTATGTCATCTCGGATAAGCTAAACCATGCTTCGATTGTGGATGGCTGCTTGATGTCTGGGGCAAAATTTTTACGCTTCCGGCATAATGACATGGAAGATCTGGAGATGCGCTTGAAGAACATCCCTGCAGGATCGACCAAGTTATTAATTTCAGACGCGGTCTTCAGCATGGATGGGGATGTTATCGATTTCCCAAAAATTGTCGAGCTTTCGCAAAAATACAAGGCCTGGTTGATGATAGATGAAGCCCATTCTGTTGGTGTACTCGGTAAGACTGGCCGGGGGATCGAGGAGCATTTCGGTTTGGAGGGTACTGTAGATATCAAGATGGGTACCCTGAGTAAAACAATCCCCTCAGTTGGCGGTTATGTCGCTGGCAAGAAAGATCTGATTGATTTTCTGAGTCATGCGAGCCGCGCTTACATATTCTCTGCCGCATTACCTCCTGCCCAAGCCGCCGCTGCAAATGAAGCTTTTAAGGTTATTTTGGACGAACCTTGGCGAATTGAGAAGCTGCAAGCAAATACCGATCAATTTATTAACGGACTTCAAGAACGCGGCTTCGACACAATGGCGACCTCAACTGCAATCGTTCCAGTTTTGTGCGGTGATGATGAGCGCGCTTTTGCTCTTACCAGAGCAGCCCAAGAGCATGATGTTTTTGTGCTACCAGTTGTTTCTCCAGCTGTACCACCAGGTTTGGCACGATTGCGTGCAACGGTGACAGCCGCGCATGAGACTGACGAGATCGAGTATGCGATGAATGTGATTGAAACAGCGGGCAAAGAAATCGGCATTATCTGATAAAAATAAAAATTAATGAATGAAATTCGACTTAAAGCAGGGCGCGAAAAGGCGGTTCTGCGCGGTCACCCATGGATTTTCTCCGGTTCAGTAGCCGGAGCAACTGATCGAGATGAGGGAGAATTTGCTGGTCATACGGTTAAGGTTGTTGATTCAGCTGGTAATTTTCTTGCCTGGGGTGCGTTGAGTCCATCATCAATGATTCGAGTCCGGCTCTGGTCCCGTAATGAAGACGATGATATCGACCCAGAATTTTTCCATACACGTCTTAAGAAAGCAATCAATCATAGGAACCTGACAATTAAAGATAAGGAAGTAGATGCATACCGCCTGGTGCATGGGGAATCGGATGGTTTACCAGGATTAATTGTAGATAAATATGGAGAGATACTGGTCGTTCAATTCCTGGCTTGTGGGGTTGAACACTGGCGAGATTTGCTAGTTGATCAATTGGGGGAAATCACGGGGTGTGGTCATATTTATGAAAGATCTGACACGGACACGCGGCGGTTGGAAGGATTGCCACCGCGTAAAGGCTGGTTGATGGGTGGGGAGATCGTTTCCCCGATCAAGATCAAGGAAAATGGTTTGCATTATTGGGTGGATATTCTCGGGGGTCAAAAGACGGGTTTTTATCTAGATCAGCGTGAAAATCGATCGAAAATTCGTGAGATTGCAAGAGGGAGATCGATCCTGGATTGCTTTGCTTATACAGGCAGTTTCACCATTTCTGCTCTGGCAGGAGGCGCAAAAGGGGTGACTGCGGTTGATTCTTCTGGTGAGGCGATCCGGATGGGGCGTGAGAATTTGGCGGTAAATCACATCACGGAAGCGAGTGTGGATTGGAT
>DATKXE010000518.1:0-4409 GCA_035529195.1 Anaerolineales bacterium | reverse complement strand
GAAAAAGATTTCTCAATACGGTTATGGTCGCTTGGCAAATGTGTTCACCAGTCTTGAATTTGAACGCCTGGTGAATGCATCTGGCCCAACCAGCGGAAATATCGTTTTACGAGATGGAGAAACAGTACCTAAGAGCATAGCAATAATTCACTGTGTAGGATCCAGGGATAACAATTATCACGAATACTGCTCTAAGGTTTGCTGCATGTACTCTCTGAAATTTGCGCACCTGGTGCACGAACGAGTTCCCGAATCAGAGGTTTACAACTTTTACATCGATATCCGCACTCCCGGAAAGGGATATGAGGAATTCTACAACCGGCTGCTGGAAGAGGGCACCCACTTTATCCGAGGTCGCGCAGCAGATATAACAGATGCGGCTCGGCTGCCTGGAGAAGAAGGCAAATTAATCGTTCAAGCTGAAGATACTTTGATTGGAAAGCAGCGACGTGTACCGGTGGACATGGTGATCCTAAGCGCAGGTATGGAAGCCCGCCATGATTCCCTGGAGGTTTCCTTGATGTTTGGAATGGGCTGCGACTTTAATGGCTTCTTCACTGAACGCCACCCCAAACTGGATCCGGTTGCAACCATGACAGAAGGCATCTATATAGCTGGGACCTGCCAGGGACCTAAGGACATACCCGATTCAGTAGCCCAAGGCGCTGCCGCAGCTGCTCGAGTTGGGGGTTTGATCAGTCAGGGAACTGTCATGATGGAACCTGTCAGAGCCAGCATCAACAAAGAAACCTGCTCTGGATGCCGAATATGCAATGACTTGTGTCCCTATAACGCGATCGTCTTCCATGAAGATCAGAAATTGTCTGAAGTTATCACCGCGCTCTGCCAGGGTTGCGGCACCTGTGTTGCGGCCTGCCCGAGTTCGGCAATCAATGGAGCCCACTTTACCAACGAACAGGTGCTATCTGAAATCGAAGGTATTCTTTGGGACGTTCGTGAACGCCAGGCTGTACCCGCCTGAATAGGAGGAGAAAAATGAGTGAACAATTTGAACCCGTAATCGTTGGTTTCCTGTGCAACTGGTGTTCATACCGGGCGGCGGATTTAGCCGGGACTGCGCGCACAAAATATGCACCAAATATGCGTGCTATTCGAGTTATGTGCAGTGGTCGCGTGGACCCACAATTCGTACTGAAAGCGCTGCGAGAAGGCGCTGACGGCGTGATGATCGCCGGTTGCCACCCTGGCGAGTGTCATTATGTTGAAGGCAACATAAAAGCACTTCGCCGGTATATATTACTCAAGCGCATGCTTGAACAGTGGGGAATCGAACCTGAACGCGTGCAGCTAGTCTGGGCTTCTGCTTCAGAAGGAAATCTTCTCGCTGCAGCAGTTGACCGCATGACTGAAGAAGTTCGTGCTCTAGGTCCTCTACAGTGGCGTGAATCGGTTTTAGGTGGTAATGGACACCAACCGGTTGCAGCTGCCGAGGTAGAAGTTCAAGTTGAGGAGGTTTAACAATGTCCGAAAAACCAAAACTGGCAATGTACTGGGCGGCCTCCTGTGGAGGATGCGAGATATCGGTACTGAATATCGGCGATAAGATTTTGGTTGTCGACGAGGTGTTCGATCTGGCCTTCTTCCCCTGCATCGCAGATTTTAAACACAGTGATGTGGAAGGATACCCGGATGGCTATATCGATGTGTGTTTGTTTAATGGAGCCATTCGCACCTCAGATAACGAAGAGATGGCAAAATTGCTGCGTAAAAAATCCAAGGTGCTGGTTGCCTACGGATCTTGTGCCTATGAAGGGTGCATCCCAGCGCTTTCCAATCTCACCAGCAAGGAGGCCACCTTCAATACTGTGTACTTTGAAAACCAGACTATCGATAATCCTGATCGAGTTCTTCCAATGGTAGAAACCGAAGTTGAAGAAGGAACCTTAACCCTGCCTTCCTTTTACCACACCGTCAAATCACTGGATCAAGTGGTTGATGTCGACTACTACCTGCCAGGATGCCCACCCGAACCCCCGCAAATATGGGCCGTTCTCGAGATTGTGGTTAATGCCTTGGTCAATGGAGGTCCCCTGCCACCCGCCGGATCTATCGTAGGTGCAAGGAATGTGGCAGTATGTGAAGAATGTGATCTCGAAAAGAATGTCAAGTCCATCACAAAATTTTACCGACCATATGAGATCCAACCCGAACCCGGTTTATGCTTGCTTGAACAAGGTCTTATCTGTGTTGGTCCAGCCACGCGTGCAGGATGCGGCGCCCTCTGTCCGCAAGTCGGCATGGGTTGTCGAGGATGCTATGGTCCGCTTGATGGTGTCGACGATCAGGGAGCAAAAATGCTTTCTGCAATCGCTTCCGTCGTGGGTGTTGGCGAATCCACTGAAGATGAGCATGTGCTGAATGAAAAGATAAACGCCGTAATGGATACACTGGCTGATCCATCTGGCACTTTCTACCGATTTAGTATGGCTCACTCCTTGCTTCAGCGGGTCAAGGTCAATGGCAACGGCGATAATGGAGGTAAGGTGAAATGACAAAAATAACCATTGACCCAATCACTCGTCTTGAAGGGCATGGGAAAATAGAAATCTTCTTGGACGCGGAGGGTGATGTTGAAAACACATACCTTCAGATTCCAGAATTGCGTGGTTTTGAGCAGTTTTGTGTTGGTCGACCAGCAGAGGAAATGCCGCGCATCACGAACCGCATATGTGGTGTCTGCCCTGAGGCGCACCATATTGCTGGAACGAAGGCACTGGATACCCTGTTCAATGTTGAGCCATCCTCCGCGGTAAAGAAAATCCGCGAGATGTTCTACTCAGCCTTCTATGTCACTGACCACACAACACATTTCTATGCCCTTGGTGGCCCAGATTTTGTGGTGGGTCCCGATGCACCTGCTGCTGAGCGCAACATTCTCGGCGTTATACATAAAGTGGGTGTAGATATCGGCAAACAGGTCATTGATACCCGCATGCGCAACCACCATGTGATCAAAATCGTTGGTGGTCGCGGCGTCCATCCAGTTGCAGGCATGCCTGGCGGGTGGAGCAAAGCCATCACGGAAGAAGAACGTGATGAATTTGTGGAAATCTGTAAAAAGAATGTCGATTTTGCCCTTTTCAGTCTCAAAGTTTTTGATGACATCGTTCTCGCAAACCAGGAATATGTCGACTTGATTTTGGCAGATACATTTACCCATCGCACATATTACATGGGTACTGTAGATGAAAACAATCACATTAATTTCTATGACGGAAAGATCCGAGTTACCGATCCGGAAGGCAATGAATATGTGAAATACGATGCCAAGGATTATGCCGATCACATCAGCGAGCGCGTTGAATCATGGTCCTACCTGAAATTCCCCTACTTGAAGAATGTCGGGTGGAACGGATTTGTCGACGGCATGGATAGCGGTGTTTATTGCTGTACCCCACTTTCCCGACTCAATGCTTCTGATGGTATGGCCACTCCAAAAGCTCAAGAGGCGTTTGAGAGGTTTTATGAGACACTGGGGAGCAAAAAGGTGAATGGACGCTACCAACCTGTCCACCAGCGTCTTGCTACCCACTGGGCTCGCCTGGTCGAATTGCTATACGCAGCGGAACGGATGCAGGAATTGGTCAATGATCCCGAGATCACCGATCCCGATGTGCGACCAATCGTCACCAATACTCCAAGTGAAGGCGTCGGTTCCGTTGAAGCTCCCCGGGGTACGTTAACCCACCACTATTGGACCGATGACAATGGAATAATAACCAAGGTGAACCTGCTAGTGGGAACAACCAATAACAATGCACCCATCACTATGTCGGTCCAAAAAGCCGCCAAGACCTTGATCACCAAAGGGACCGTTGTCACTGAAGGTCTCCTGAACATGGTTGAGATGGCTTTCCGTAATTACGATCCCTGCATGTCTTGTGCAACTCACTCGCTGCCAGGCCAGATGCCGCTCGAAGTCACTATCCGAGATGTGGATGGCAATGAGATTGAACGGCTTAGTCAATTTACAGAAAATTCTTGCACATGAAAACGCTCGTATTGGGCTTAGGTAATCCAATATTAACGGACGATGGAGTAGGTGTCCTCGTAGCCGAAGAGGTTCGTGCGAGGTTGCCGGAGGACACTCCCATCGACATTACCGAGGTAAGTGTCGGTGGGTTAACCCTCATGGAAACCATGATTGGTTACGATCGAGTAATCCTGGTTGATGCTTTTCAACGCCTGGATGGAGGCTGTCCGGGGAAAGTACATAAGATGTCGCTGGAAGATCTGAGATCGATTAGTCCAACCCAGCACAGTGCCTCCCCTCATGATACCAGCCTGGTTACAGCATTGGAAATGGGTCACCGGATGGGATTACAATTACCACAGGATATCACTATCTTTGCAATAGAAGTAGAAAATGTGATGGATTTCAGTGATCG
>DATKXE010000517.1:0-6443 GCA_035529195.1 Anaerolineales bacterium | reverse complement strand
GTGCGCGCTTTTCTGGAAGCACATGACGAATTCCTGGTTGTTGGTGAGGCTGAATCCGGATCCGTAGCTGTCAAATTAGCGGAGGAATATATCCCGGATGTAGTACTCATGGATCTGATCATGCCGGAGATGGACGGCGTGGAAGCCACCCGCCAGGTCAAGAACATCAGCCCCCGCTCGCATGTTGTAGTTCTGACTTCCTATCACGAGGATGAGCATATTTTCCCTGCCCTAGAAGCTGGAGCGACATCTTATATACTCAAAGACGTTGACATGGAAGAATTGGCGGAGGCTGTTCGGCGATCAGCACGGGGTGAGGTCACCCTCCACCCCCGCGTCGCATCCCGAATCCTCCAGGAACTGCATGGAGCCAAGCAGGATGAAGTCAATCCTTTCACCGAATTAACAAAGCGTGAGATGGAAGTTCTTAAATTAATCGCCAGTGGGTTGAGCAATAATGAAATTGCTGATCAATTGGTGATCAGCGATCACACAGTTAAAGGGCACGTCAGCAATATTTTCAGCAAGCTGCACCTCGCAGATCGCACCCAAGCTGCTGTTTATGCCTGGCAAAAAGGTGTGGTGCGTCGCGATTAATTTATTCCGCAGGGGAGAATTTTCATCCAGGATTAACCAAGAGATAAAACTGAATAATTAGGTATTCTGAGCAAATCAGCTTGGGCTCTTCACCTGCGCTAACGCAGCAGCGTCGCATAATAGATCGCCGCCCCAATGTGGATTAATGCCGCCACAAACAGCGCCAGCCCAATCGGTACATGCAAAGTATGCCATATTGCCATCAACCGGCGAGCTTGAACCAGGGAGGATCGCTGCCGGTCCAGCGAGCGGCGTCTTCTTAATATCTCAGAAAGGGATGCAGCTTGAGCTCGGGTTTTAGGGTCCATTTTCCTGCGTACATACCACAGATTGATGCGGTAGCTAAAATCCCCAAATGGGTTTCCAATGCCCGGTGATGACCCCGAAGCAGATACTGTTGAATATTTTAAAAACTGCTCAGATAAATCCGGTCGCCTCCCCAACCAGGCGCCGATCTCCGCTTCGAGAGCCTCGCTGCGTGACTGCATCTCGCTGGCCTCGATCTCCATCCCATCAGCGCTGCGCGGGATAGCCGTATAGATATAGCGCCCGATAAAACCGCTGAGCACGACTACCCCGGTCATCAGCATAACCATGCCTGCCAAACCATTAAACTTCCAGGAGGAATGCAGCAAGACCATATAGGGACCAACCAGACCAGTGACAATATGAAACTGCAGCCAAAAGGAAACAGGTCCCCAGCGAGCGCTGCGGCTTCTTTTTCGCATTGTGTAGAGCATCTCTGTCATCAACATCAAGAGAAAGCCTGCAATTCCGAGTGTATGACCAAAGAAATCACTGGCCGCAGGAATACCGCCCAGCAGCAGCACAGCTGCAATATATATGATCGAGATGGTCAGGATAGCGATGAATGCTACCCAAAGTTCACGCGTACTGCGGTGCATGAACAGATTTCCTTTGCGTCCAGAACTCGGCGATCAGGTCCGCGACGGGAGCATTCGGTTCCAGAAGTTTTGTCCGAATCGAGGTAATATCTATTTTTTCTGCCACGATAGAGTGCAGTGGTTTGGATAGTGTCTGATCTCCCATTACGATTACGCCCAAGATCGCTTTTTCTCCCAGCATTAACCTCAGGCGGTTGACCTCAAAATCCTGTTGGGCGGCAATTGCATCTGGAAGCTGGCGCCAGGTTTCGCTATCCCCGCGGGCAATACCGATCAGGTCATCATCCGTTCCTTTTCCCACTGTTCCGACGATGGTCGTGGTCAGACCTGCCAGCCGCGTCACATTAAAAGCAACAGGCTTCAAATAGACTTGGCTGGCTCCGGCCATATTCATTCCAGCGATAGCACCTTGCTGGCGCGCGGGTCCCCACAGCGAATCCAGAACTGAATTGCCAGTAAAGGGGTCATAGACCTGGGCCACATCTCCCGCCGCGAAGATATCGGCCGCGCTGGTTTGTAAATATTCATCCACCAGGATTCCACGCTCGACACGCAATCCACTCTCCTGTGCGAGCTTCATGCGGGGACGGATACCGATCGCAATCGCCACCAGGCTGCAGCGGATTAGGCTGCCATCTTTCGTACGCACACCGGCGACTTGATTCTTTTTGGCTAGGATTTCCAGCAACTCGGTATTGTAGTGGATTTGGACACCGTGCTCCTTAAGCCGCTCTTCAATAATTCGAGATTCTGTTTCATCTAAAACATTATGCCAGTAGCGATCGCGCCGCAAGAAATAATGTGTCTTTACGCCTTTCGCCACCAACCCTTCAACGATTTCCAAAGCGGTAATACCACCCCCAACCACAACTGCAACTTGCCTTCTGCCTGCCCTGGATAAGATCTGCCGTGCGTCATCCAAATTATCTAACTTAACCACACCATCTAAATTTGCGCCGGGAATATTGGTATGCGCAGCGGAGGCTCCAGTAGCAATCAGCAGTCGATCATAAGCGAGATGATTGCTATTATGCAGTTCAACCTGGTGCTGGTCGGGGAGGATTCTGACCACCCGCGCCTGCTGGGGGTGGACACCCAATTGTTTAAAATCTTGTGCATTGAAAGGGAATAACTGTTTCTCATTCAGCTCACCGGTAAGGTAATATGCCAGACCGGGTCGGGAATAATATCCGAAGCGCTCTTCGCACAACAGAACAATCTCAGCTGCAGCCTCCGAACTGCGGATCGACTCTACCGCGGCGATTCCGGCCGCACCACTACCAATAATCACATAACGACGGATACTACACCTCTCTTTTTAATGTTGGTAGCGGTTCAAACAAACTGCTGCGCTCAAAACGCAGTACACCGCGTGGACATCGGGCTACGCACTCGCCACAGGTCAGGCAATAACCCTCACTGATCGACCGTCCTTTCCAGGCATAACGGCGCACATCGATCCCGATCGGGCAGGCGTAGGAGCAGATGCCGCACTGCACGCAGCGTGTTGAATCAGGCACAACGCAGCCCTCGGCGCGTGTCTGGTGTTTTGTAGCTTCGCCGCGGAGAATCTGCCTCAGGTTAATCACCATCACCTTCTTTTCCTCTTGGATGGCAATCCAGGCAGCGACTGGCGAAATTCGAGATGCCTTTTTCATTATGCTTATTCGTCATTTTATCCTTGTCATGGCAGGCGAAGCAATTGTACTCTTTTCCACCTGAAGGGTGGCACTTGCTGCAGTTTCCATTGGCATCACCATGATTCATTGGGAAGCTGTGGTTGAATGAGGCTCCACTCCAAGATGAAGTTGTATGGCATTGGGAACACTGCCCATCGAAGTGGTTGGCAGGTTTTCTGCCGCTGTGACAGGCTTTACAGTCCGTTGCTCCTGCTGCTCCGTGGTTGAACTGAGCTCCCGACCAGGAGGATGTGCTGTGGCAGGCTGAACACTGTCCACCAAAGTGATTGGCCGGTTGCCTGCCGCTGTGACAGGCTTTGCAGTCTGTTGCTCCTGCTGCCCCGTGGTTGAACTGCGCTCCAGACCAGGAGGATGTGCTGTGACAGGCTGAACACTGTCCACCGAAGTGATTGGCAGGCTTTCTACCGCTGTGACAGGATTGGCAATCCGTAGCTCCAACCGCCTGGTGGGTGAATTTCGCCTGGGACCAATTTGAGGTATTATGGCAGGCTGAACACTGTCCACCAAAGTGATTAGCAGGCTTTCTACCGCTGTGACAGGATTGGCAATCTGTCGCTCCAACTGCCTGGTGATTGAAGTTTGCCTGGCGCCAATTAGATGTATTATGACAGGCTGAGCACTGACCTGAATAGTGATTGTTGGGTTTCTCCACCAAGTGGCAGGATTGGCAATCACTGGAATTTATTGCCTGGTGGTTGAAATCTATCTGCGCCCAATCTCCAGTGGTATGGCAGGCCGAACACTGGGCAGCATAATGGTTCGCAGGTTCTTCTTCAGAGTGGCAGAATTTACAATCTCTTGTGTCGATTAGCCCATGGTCAAAATTCACATCCTGCCATGAGAATGCTGTGTGACATCCCGCACAATCTTCACCATAGTGGGATTCAGGTTCTTGATCCACATGGCAGTCAATACACAAATTTGGTGTCCCGGCATATTCACCATCGGAGTGGCAAGCCAGGCAGTCCAATCCTGCATGTTCGCCATCCAGGATAAAGAACTCATGCAGAGCTCCTGGACTGCCAGGTGGGAACAGCACATTGTGAGGGGGTACTCCCGCGGTTCCACTATCGATCGCACCCTGCGCGTCTTGGATTAACTGCTGGAGATTTGCATCAAAGGCAACCTGGTCTATTCCAGAAACATTCGCCAGCAACATCTCCAGGGTAACAACTTTAGCCCGCAATTTCTCAACGGCTTCCACTTGACCAGCTGGGTTGTCTTGAAAATTATTTAACGCTACATCGATTTTCAAGATCAGCTCGCCAAGCTGACTGGTCAGGAAAGTCAAATCTTCCTCAGGTGCTTCTGTGATCGCCGCGATAGCCTGGTCAAGAGCCCGGTTGAGGTAATGAATTGCCAATAGAGCGTGCTCACTTTCCTGCAAGATCACCAGATCCTCAGTACGCTGTAAGGCAAGATCAAGGTGATAGATTGCCCGATCCGTTTCACCTAAAACGATCCTGGCTCGAGCCTGCTCTGCAAAGTCCTGCACTGGAAAAAAAGGATGTCCCGGTCGCAGAGGGCGTACCGTTGCCAGGGCAACCTGAGAGCTTACTCCAACTATCACGACCAGCAGTATGATCAGGACCGCTAATATTAGAAATTTTCGCATAACATTACCCATACTTTAATCATCTTTTTCATTTAATTCATGCACCAGGCCATCCATGTGGCAATCCGTGCAGGCAGCCAGCTGACCGGCAGGGAGGTTTAGGTCATCATGCTTTTCCAGTACCTCTTCAGCTGTATGTTCGTGGCATGTGTAGCAGCTGTATTCGCTGTAAGCAGCAGCATGACAGGTTTGGCAATCAGATTCTCCCTGGTCACCATGGTCTATAGGGAATGAGTGCTTCTGCAGTTGACCTGGATACCAGCTGTTGGATTCATGGCAGTATTCACACGTTAATCCAAAGAAACCAGCGTGGATCTCCGGTTCCAGGTGGCAATCCTTGCACTCACCTGGTGTCCCTTGATAAACCTGGTTCACATGACAGGATTGGCATTCAAGAACAGCATGACCTCCTTCCAGGGGGAAGTAATCCTGGTGATCGAAATTTCGCATCCGGTCCACACCATCATGGCACTCAAGACATTGACCACCCAGATCTGCCTGGTGTTGAATCATAAAATCCTGGTCTTCGAGAGCATGGCATTGGAAACAGGTCTCCGGTGTAAATTCGTCAACACCTCCTGGATGGCAGCTCTGGCAGCTCATGGATGCACCAGCATAATCCTGGGTATGCAGAACAAGGCTGAACCTGGTCCCGGTATTATGGTCAAATGATCCCCCCTCCAAAATGGCTGGTTTCCAGGCATTGGCATCGTGGCAGGCAGCACAATCCGTTCCGAAAAATCCAGAATGCCCAGCCGGCTCTGCGTGACAGGAGGCACAGTCACTTTGCATTTCCTCGAATTGACCCTCTACATGGCACTCAACGCAAGAAATCTCCTGGTGCATCCCGAGGAGGTGAAAATCACTATTGGCATGGTCAAACCTGGCCATACTATCCAAACCATCATGGCAGCTCATACAACCATCACCGAAATCTTTCACGTGGGCAAGCATAAAATCTCCATCATGATTAGCATGGCAGGTCGCACAAGAAATGGCTGACACCGAGAAATGGTCATCTGTCACGTGGCAATCCAAACACTCGATGGGTGCCAACGAATAATCAACCTGGTGCCAGATCAAGCTGAATGCGATCATGGAATGATCAAAATCTCCCAGGTTGCCCAAACGAAGATCGAATTCTCGACCTTGATGGTCTGAATGACACTCGGCACATTGCATCACGTTTTCAAGATTGCCGTGTAAACTGTTCTTCATGGTAATTTGATCCTCAACACCACTATGACAATCAACGCACAAATCGGCCTGCAGGCTGAACAGCGGCTGGTGGCAGAGACTGCATTGTCCCTCGAACTCTGCATGCGAGCTGTACCCCGCCAGGACGATATCTGGGTGATTCTTTCCGCTCAAATCACCCGGGCTGAATGCCAATCCACCCCCGCGCCAGATCGTCAATCCAAGCGCGGTCAGCAGAACCGAAAATATCACTAAACTGGGTAGTGAGAGAATTGTCGAACGTCTTCTCATCTAATAACACCCAAAAACAGAAGATCCTTAAGTACCCGATTAAATAAATCGATAAATCTGGTCCGATAGGTATTATGACGCAAAAAACGAGTTTTAATCGCGCAGATTTGTTAGGCAAATAGTACTAATCCTTATCGA
>DATKXE010000516.1:0-5680 GCA_035529195.1 Anaerolineales bacterium | reverse complement strand
CAATGGGCAGAGTGGAGTAATATCTGGAACAATGCCGGTATCCGTTCCGGTCTGTATATGCCGGTGGCGTTTGCCAAACGCATATTCAGACACAGCTAAAGTTAATTAATGCTGAAGTCCCTTTCAATGCTTTCCTGGGTTTTAATTTTTATTGTTGGGTTAGGTATAGCATACTTTGCCTACGATAACCTGATCGTGATACCTGCTCTGCCCGCCGATCATCCTGATCGCGGCTGGTTATGGCTGACGAGCGACCCAGAAGTGATCGAATACATCCAAACCTGGTTCCGCAACTTTGGGATTTGGGTATTGGCGGTGGCAGTATTCGTGATCGTCATTTCTGTCACCGGATTCAGACAAGGTAACGCTGGGCCTGGTACAGTCTGTTGTACCTCCCGGTGCATATCGGTATCCATATGTTTATCTGGCCTTGGACAATTCCGGTGCTATCCGTTTTGATGCTATTGACATTGGCTGGGTTGTTCCTGCCCTTCCGGGTATTCTTCCCCGCATCTGATTCCTTATTACCTAACATTTGATTATGAGACATAACAACCATTCGACAACATGACTGACTATGATGCCATCATTATCGGCTCCGGCCCCAATGGCCTGGCTGCAGCCATCACCCTGGCGCAGGCCGGGCAGAAAGTGCTGGTGCTCGAAGCCAAAGACACGATCGGTGGTGGAACTCGCACAGCCGAAATCACACTGCCGGGTTTCCGGCACGATATCTGCTCGGCGATCCATCCCCTTGGTATTGCCTCACCATTTTTTCGCCAACTGCCATTGGTGGATTTCGGGCTGGAATGGATATTCCCACCTGTGGCGCTGGCCCACCCTTTGGATGATGGCCATGCGGCAATTTTAACCCGTTCCATGGATGAAAGTGCCGCCAGCATGGGGAAAGATGGCCGCAACTATAGAAATTTAATGGCTCCCCTGGTTGACTCCTGGCAGGAAATACTTGGGGATATTCTTGGCCCACTGCCTGTGCCACCCCGCCACCCCTTTAGCCTGACGCGTTTCGGGCTGCAAGCAATGCGCTCGGCGCGTGGTCTGGCGGAAAGCCGCTTCCGGGGTGATACCGCGCGGGCGCTTTTTGCCGGGTTGGCTGGGCATGGCATGCTGCCCCTGGAAGAACCCACCACGGCTTCGATTGCTCTGGTGTTGGGGATACTCGCTCACGCTGCCGGCTGGCCGATTCCCAGGGGTGGATCGCAGGCGATCAGCAATGCCATGGTCGCTTATCTGGGTTCACTGGGAGGAGAGATCATCACCGGTCAGGAAGTGAATTCCCTAAGTGATTTGCCAACTACCCAGGTAATTTTGCTGGACGTCACCCCCCGGCAAGTGTTGCAGATTTGTGGACAACGCCTGCCGGCAAAGTATCGCCAGAAGTTGAGTGCTTTCCGTTATGGTCCGGGTGTGTGCAAGGTGGATTACGCCCTGAGCGGCCCGGTCCCCTGGAATGCGGCTGCCTGCGCTCAGGCAGGTACGGTCCATTTGGGGGGAACGCTGGAAGAGATCAGCACTTCTGAAAGGGCTGTCTGGCGAGGTGAGCACCCCGAAAAGCCGCTTGTCTTATTAGCCCAACAAAGTCTATTTGATAACAGCCGCGCCCCCGAAGGGCAGCACACCATCTGGGCCTACTGCCACGTCCCCCATGGTTCCAATCAAGATGTCAGCGAGCGCATCACAGCCCAAATCGAACGCTTTGCCCTCGGGTTCCGCGACCTGATCCTGGCAAAACATGTTTATACGGCAACTGAGATGCAATCCTACAACCCCAACTATATCGGCGGCGATATCAACGGCGGGGTGCAGGATTGGCGGCAGCTTTTCACCCGTCCGGTAATGCGCTGGTCACCATACACCACACCGGTCAAGGGGTTGTACATTTGTTCATCCTCCACGCCTCCGGGTGGGGGTGTGCATGGCATGTGTGGGTATCACGCCGCACAAAGTGTATTGAAAGAAATCGGTTAACTTACTTAAACGATTGAGATTGTTTTAAACCATTAGATTAATTAATTTGTCCCCTCTTTGCACACAAGTTTGGGTGTCATTCTCAATAGTAGCAAGTCGACTTTATCCTTGGTATGACCGGCCCTTTGCCCCCCTGGATTCAACTATTTTGTGCAGTAAAACATTCATAAGAATACCTCAAGAGGCGTCACGAGATCAAGGAAATTTCTTTGATGCGTTATAAAGCACTTGCTGGTGAAAAATTATTTATATTCGATGCTGGAAACAAATTCGCGGGGATTAATGATCCATTGTCGGATGAACCCATTCATGAGATTCCCCCTACATAGATGGGACAAGTCTTTGACTTGGTGATCTAAGGACGTTTTAATTACTTCAGCTTTCCCCTGGGAGGAACAAATCAAAATTTCATCTCAAGCCTCCGGTGATTTCGCTGGCCAATTTAATATTTTCACTTCCCGGTGTATATACCATTGTTGATATAAGAGCATTGGATAATGGTAGGCTTGACTCTGTCTAAAGCTCAGGTATAATCCCTCCACATAGTCTGAAATGATCAGCACGGAGCCAAGTAATCGTAAAATTCACCCAGAGAGCTGCCGGGTGGTGTGAGGCAGCAGATCAAGCGATGAAATCCACTCCGTCGACCTTATCAGGTCAATCGCTCCTGCAGGGATTCGTTCGTAAGGGAGCCGGGTTCGCCCGTTAGCGCGTTTATGAGGCCGTGTCGAGCGGCAAAAGCAGGTGGCACCACGAGCACCCCCTCGTCCTGCAATGCGAGGGGGTTTATCTATTCCACTTACAGATGGTCACTATGGAGGTGCACCTGTGTTAGACATCAACCTGATTCGTGAAAACCCAGAATTGGTTCGCGATGCATTGCGCAAGCGGCAAGCAGATCCAAATCCAGTTGATCAAGTTTTAGAACTGGATGAACAACGCCGCATTCTGATCCAGCAGGTCGAAGGCCTCAAAGCAGAGCGCAACATGGTCTCGAAGGAGATCGCCAGGATGAAGGACCAGTCTGAGCGGCAGGGGAAAATTGACCAGATGCGCACGGTTGGGGAGCGTATTGAAGCGCTCGACAAGAACCTGCGTGAGGTTGATAACCAGCTGGACGTTCTAATGTCGGAGATCCCCAACATTCCCGACCCGGATGTTCCGCTGGGGATTGATGAAAGCCAGAATGTGATCATCAAGACGGTCGGTGAGCTGCCTGAGTATGACTTTGATCCTCAACCGCATTGGGATTTGGGTCCTGCTTTGGGGATCATAAATTTTGAGCAAGGCGTAAAAATCACTGGTTCTCGCTTCTATGTGCTCAGCGGCGCGGGAGCTCGGCTGCAGCGAGCGTTGATCGCCTGGATGTTGGATGTGCATATCCAGCAGGGTTATACTGAAAAATACACACCCTTTATGGTGAAGAGTGATGTTTTATATGGGGCAGGCCAGCTGCCCAAGTTTTCGGACAATCTCTATCGAGATCACGAAGAAGATTTGTGGATGGTGCCTACTGCAGAAGTCCCCCTGACCGGGATACATATGGATGAAATCCTGGACGAAGCGGCACTCCCTTTGCATTACACGGCTTATACACCTTGCTTCCGTCGAGAGAAGACGAGCGCTGGTCGTGATGTGCGGGGGATCAAACGTGGTCACCAGTTTGATAAAGTGGAAATGTACAAATTCTGCAAAGCGGATGATTCGCCAGCTGAATTCGAAAAAATGGTTGCGGATGCAGAGCAGGTTTGTGCTGATTTGGGTTTAACCTACCGGATCAACCAGCTTTGTACTGGAGACCTTGGTTTCGGAGCTCACATCACCTATGATATTGAGGTTTGGGCACCCGGATGCGGGGAATGGTTGGAAGTCTCTTCGGTTTCGAATGATGGTGATTTTCAAGCCAGACGTGCCCATATCCGTTATCGACCCGGAGATGGGGGCAGATCTCGCTTCGTACACACCATCAACGGTTCAGGACTGGGATTACCACGCACCTTGATCGCGGTGATGGAAAATTACCAGCAAGCAGATGGCTCGCTGGTAGTTCCATCTGTCCTTCACCCCTGGATGGGTGGTATAGATCTGATCCAGGCTGAGGTTTAATTTGCCTGCCTGGGTTGAGATCCTTGCATTTTGGTTGACTCTGGGGCTCATGCTGATGGGATTAGCGTTGTTGATCGTGCCCATCTTCCCTGGCATCACGCTGATATGGGTAGCGGCACTGCTCTATGGGTTTGTGGCCGGATTTGATACGCTGGGAATTGTTGTTCTCGTCTTGATTACCCTGGGAATGGTCGCCGGGATTAGTGCTGATAATGTCTTGATGGGGGCAGGCGCGCGCCAGGGGGGTGCCTCCTGGTTGACGATCATTGTCGCATTGATCGCGGGTATTGCAGGAACAGTGCTCTTTCCTCCCATTGGGGGATTGATCGCGATCCCGCTTGCCATCTTTCTGCTTGAACTGCTGCGCGTTCGCGAGTGGCGGGGAGCATGGCGGGCTACACGCGGTTTGGCCCTGGGTTGGGGGTTATCTTTTCTGGTTCGCTTTGGGATTGGTTTGGTAATGATCGCGATCTGGTTGGGGTGGGCTATTTCTCGACAGTGAACGCAGTTTAGGCTTTGAAGTAGATCATTCCAACACCCATCTTTTCTAACCCCTCCCCAGCCCAATGCTCTAATATGGCGGATTCTCCATCTAGGGCTTTGATCAGCTCTGGGATTGCGCGGGTGTCACCAATCAATCCTAAGGCGCGCGCCGCTCCCAAACGAGCATTGTGGGGACCATTTTCCATGACCTCTAGCAGCGCTGGAACGGCATCACCCCCTATTGCGACGAGAGCATTTCCTGCGATGCGTGCCAGAAGTTGATCTGCGGAGTTGAGCGACTGGATTAATGCCGGGACAGCTCGTGAATCCGGTTGCTCCTGCAGGGCTAATGCGGCACATTGGCGCACTGAAATATCGGAGTCATTCAAGGTTTGCAGGAGAAGCGGCGTTATTTCAGGTGATTGGATCTCGGCCATCGAACGCACTGCCCACCAACGGACATCCGCGTTTTGATCAATGAGCAGCCTGCTGAAAATTGCCAGATTTTCTAAACCCGCCGCGGCTAGCGCTTGCGCGGCTTTATCTGCCCGGTTATCGGAATCGCTGGCGAATTCGGAAATAATCGCCGATACTTCAATACCGCTCATTTGACCTTATTCAGGAGGCGGGATGGGCAGATCTTCTTTTGGTGTTGCTTGCCACTTGTCTCCCTCGTCGATCAACATCACCGGAATGTCATCGCGAATCGGATATTTGCGATCGCAATCTTGGCAGATCAACCAAGTTTCTTTATAGTACTCGAGCAGGCCTTCTGTCTCCCTGACGCAGTTTGGACAGCGGAGGATGTCCAATAATTCCTGACTGACCATGATGATCTCCTCTTGGAAATATTTAGAAGTGAGTTGTATTATCCGTCCTTATCTTGTTTCTTCCCCTCTTTTGGAGGCATGTTTTTGGTGCCTGGACCATACTCATATATTGCTTGCCAGGGCATATAGTGCGTAGTAAATGCGTCCTCAAAGAGTGTCTCACCGTTGCGTGTGACGGTCCGATTAATCGTCACATCCGCCCCTTCCACTGCCCAATCCACTTGGACGATATTACCCTTTGCCAGCTCCGGATTTTCTTCATAGAGCGGATC
>DATKXE010000515.1:0-3504 GCA_035529195.1 Anaerolineales bacterium | reverse complement strand
GAAGAGAGGGATAATAGACCAATTTCCTCGTAGCCAGTATAGGCGAGGGACTCTTCGATCGCATGAATGATCTCGTCAATGGGTCTTTCACGAACGGGTCGCGTGACCATTCCCGCGTGACAGAAACGGCAGCCGCGTGTGCAGCCGCGCATAATTTCGATCGGGATGCGGTTGTGGACGATATCTATGTAAGGAACGATAAAACGGGTTGGTGGAGGTGGAAGTTTTGGGAGGATGCGCTTGATGATAGGCAGCGGCGCCTGTTCCACCAGGTTTTCGATGTGCGAGAAAGTTCCGTTTGAGAAGTAATGAGCTTTATAAATGGAAGGTACATAAACGCCCCAAATTTTTGCCAGGGAGACAAGTAATTCGTTTCGAGTAACTCCTCTTTGTTTCCAGGTTTTGTAGACATCTACAACCTCACCTATCGCATCTTCTCCCTCTCCGATCACAAATGCATCGATAAAGGGGTACATAGGTTCGGGGTTGAAAGCGGCATGTCCACCGGCAATGATGAGCGGGTCTTCGTCGGTGCGATCGGCGGAAAATAAAGGGATCTGTGACAGGTCCAGCAGGTTTAATGTGTTGGTATAAAGGGTCTCATACGGTAAGGAGATTCCAACGATATCAAAAGCCGCTAAGGGATGTTTGCTTTCCAGAGAGTAGAGAGGCAATCCGGATGACCGCATGGCGTTTTCCATATCGAACCAGGGTGAATATACCCGCTCAGCCAGTACATCAGGTCGTTGATTTAGGAGATCATAAATTATGGTCAGACCCAGGTTTGGCATCCCAAGGTCATAAATATCTGGGAAGGCTAATGCGACGTGGGTTTGAATAGCCTTCCAGTCTTTAACAACTTGATTTAATTCACCGCCAATGTAGCGCCCAGGTTTTTGAACGGTAGGAAGAATCCTTTCGAGCTTATTCGTAATCTCTGCGGGAGTTATCAATGCTGGTTTATTCATAGGTCAATTTTTTGGTAATAAAAAAGGGTGAAAAGTTACCACGGAGCGCATGAAGATCACAGAGTTTTTTATATTTCAGATGTCTCAGTATGGTAAAAAAGCCCGAGTAATTTTTATTAAGCAAAATTAGCATCTGTGTATTAAACAGCAGGATTATAACAGAGATATGCTAAAATCGGACATAACTAATCCAATATTATAGTGGAACTCTAAAATAATAAAATGCCCCCAGGAAAATATTGGGGGCATTTCTAAACTGAAAAAATTGATAATCACTCAAAGATCCATTTATCTGTGGCTCGATTCCAAGAGACCAACTCATCCGGTTCGAACCATAAGGATACTTCTTTCACCCCAGTCTGTGGAGCGTCAGAAGCGTGGGTTAAGTTGCGACCTATTTCGAGCGCAAAATCATGACGAATTGAACCCGGAGCAGCCTCCGTGGGGCGGGTGAGACCCATAGTCTGACGTACAGCAGCGACAGCATTTGGTCCTTCCCATACCATCGCCATCACCGGTGAGGATGTGATGTAGAGGATCAAGTCTTCGTAAAAATCCTGACCTTTATGAATTGCGTAATGTGTTTTGGCAAGTTCTTGACCGACGTTCATGAACTTGGCAGCTACCAGGCGCAGGCCGCGACGTTCTAATCGTGAAATTATTTCTCCGATCAGGCCGCGCTGGACGCCATCCGGTTTGATGAGCACAAGAGTTTGTTCCATAAATTTCTCCAAGAATTTAAATGAGTTCTTCGGCTTTCGAATAGGCATCCATAGCTTCACTAATCTGGTTATCACGCAGATATGCATCTCCGAGTTGGTGCCAAATGGAAGCTTTTTCAGGACTACTATCAACGGCTTCCTGCAAATCAGAGATCACAATGGTGAGTGATTGCCTTGATTTGATCAATTTGTCATATTGTGACATGGCATGATCTATATCCCCGGAAGTAAAAGCCTTGCGAGCGTCCTGTATCTCGGGTGGGACATCCCCTCCAAGGTCTTTAAAGAAGGGTTCAACTGAATTCTCCTCTGACTTTGGTTCGGAGATTGTGGCTTCCTGGGGTTGAGCAACAGGCTCTGGCTCAGCAGTTATTTCCGGGGGAGCTTCTTCAGCGGGTATACCAATAGTGTCTGGCGCATCAGAATGTTCTGGGGGGGCTTCGTCCTCGCGTGTATCACCAGACTCCGACTCCGCTGCAGGTTCTTCGAGGGTTTCTTCTTCGGCTAATTCCGCCAACCAATCAGGAATACCGGTAAGTTCATCGGGTGGTGTTTCAGGTTCTAGTTCCCCAGATTCGACATGGATCTCATCAATACCAGATACTCGAATTGGTTTGGTGTCGTCTTCCAGCGCTGGTTCATCTACAGCCTCTTGGAGCCAATCGCTGCGTTGAGTGGGTTGAATTTGCTCTTCGGATTCCTCAACTTTTTCGAAGGGAATAATCACCGGTGTTTCGGAAGGTCCCTCGCTTAATTCTGTGTCCACTGTAGTAGTCTCATCAGGCTCGTGTATTGCCATTGCACCAACGACATGTTCAATTTCAATGCTTTCCTGAGATACATCCGGGACCACCCATTCTGTAACATCAGAGGGCGCAGTGCCTAATTCATCAACGGTAACTGCTTGATCGGGAATACTCTCAACAGCGGTATCTTGCATAATTGCTTTTGAGGCATAGGGATCAATTTCTTTAAGACGATCCTGGTATATTTGGGCTTCCTTATCTCGACCGCTATCGATTAGAAATTTGGCCATGATATAGTTGGCATCAAAACTGAATGGCAGTTTTGTGAGCACATCGCTGGCGACTTCTGCGGCTTCGTTCTCCTGTCCCATCTTTAGATATACATCAGCCAGCAGGATTTTGAGATCCAGTCGATTTTGATCTTCTGACAAAGCGGCGTGTATTTCAGCGATTGCCTGCTGGTAAAGATCGCCTTTAATATACAAGCGGGCTAATGCACCACGAGTTAGTCGTACTTTATGTGGTCTGACACCTTCTCGAAGTCCATAGAGACGGAGAAGTTCTCCCTGGATGGTGGTGTTGGCTGGTTGGACTTCGAAAGCGCGTTCCATGTGCCAGATTGCTTCGTCAAGTTTCTCGTCCTCTTCGCGAATGACGCTCATCCCCACATGCGATACAAAGTCATCTGGAATGGATGAAAGGACACGCTGGAATATATCTGATGCGTCGTTGTGTTGTTTGCAGGCGAGATATGCTTCTCCAAGCAGGCGGTAAGTGTTCACATGTTTTGGGTAATAGTGCAATATTTGGTGGCAGTGCTCTATAGCAGCCTCGGAATCCCCGGAATCAATTAAATTCCTAATTTCACGATTGTATGTTCTTAAAGAAATATTTGCCATAGTTTTGTGTGCTCCCGTACCATAAGTATGCCTTAACCTTTGTAAAGTTGCAAGGGAAGAATGAAAAATTTAGTTTGGCATATTCGGCTCGAAAAACACGAGCTTGGCATACGGAGTATGCTTTGCAAAATGCACTCTTACCCGACGTGGGAGCCTGAGTAACTGAGGA
>DATKXE010000514.1:0-4857 GCA_035529195.1 Anaerolineales bacterium | reverse complement strand
TCGCCTCAGGAGGGTCCATCCATCCCCAGGATTCAACTAAATCAACATGGGTGTGTGAATCAATGATCATCATTTCACCTAGGTGGGCTATATACCTAAATACGCCTCTCTGACATGATCGTTTTCCAGCATCTCCTGGCCCGTGCCACGCAGCACCATCTTGCCGTTCTCCAGCACAAACGCCCGGTCTGAAATCTCACATGAACGGCGCACATTTTGTTCAACCAATAAAACCGTTACGTTCATTGTCTTATTGATATGGAGAACCATCTCAAAGATCGATTGCACAAGTTTTGGCGCTAATCCCAGTGAAGGTTCATCGAACATGAATAAACTGGGACCTGCCATCAGCCCCCGTCCCACAGCCAGCATTTGCTGTTCCCCACCGGATAAAGTGCCAGCCATTTGAGAAGATCTTTCTTCTAACACTGGAAACATCTCGTAGACTGAAGCGAACCGTTCACTGATTTTTTCTTTATCTTTTTCGATATACGCACCCATTTCCAGGTTTTCACGAACGCTCATCTCGGGAAATAACAAGCGCCCTTCAGGTACATGGACAATTCCATTCGAGACGATCCGATCTGGGTTTAGATTGCTGATGACTGAACCCTCGAATGAAATGGAGCCATTAAATGGTCTTAGTAGTCCTGAAATTGTCTTCAGCAGCGTCGTTTTCCCAGCGCCGTTGGCTCCGATTACTGCCACAAGTTCGCCAACCTTAATATCGAGGGATACTTCGTGGAGTACCTCGACATCTCCATAAGCAACGTCAATACGGTCAACCTGTAACATCGATTTCCACCTCTCCCAAATAGGCATCAATTACTGCTTTATCCTGGCAGATTTGTTGGGGTGTTCCTTCAGCGATTTTCTCACCATGATGGATGACCACGATTCGATCCGCAAGCGACATTATCACTTTCATCACATGTTCCACCAACAGCAATGCGATGCCCTGGCGGCTGATTTGACGCACGAGCTCGATCATCTCATCCGTTTCAGTTGGTCTCAACCCGGCCATAGATTCATCCAATAAGATAATTTTTGGGTCAGTCGCAAGTGCTTTGGCGACCTCCAATCTTTTTCGGTGGGCTACAGATAGACTCCCTGCAGTCATTCCTATCATTTCTTGCATGCCCAGGAATTCGATGATCTCTTCGGCTTTCTTCCTGGATTCTCTGCGATCATTGGTGCGGTTGTAAGCCCCAACCATGACGTTATCGAGCACACTCAAATTGGGAAAGGGCTTTACCACCTGGAAAGTTCGGGTTAACCCTAATTTACAGATTTGATCAGGGCGGAGACCAGTAATCTCCTTCCCATCAAAGATGATTTCTCCCTCGTCGGCTCTGTAAAAACCCGAGATCATATTAAATGCAGTTGTTTTTCCGGCTCCGTTGGGACCAATCAATCCTAAAATTTGTCCCTTATCCACACTCAGGCTCAGATTACCAACAGCTACGAGGCCACCAAATCGTTTCGTAATCTCGTTAGCTTCAAGTAGTGCCACTTTAATTGTCTCCTTCGTGATTATTAGTAAATCGACGGATAATTTTCAAATAGATGACATGCAGCACACCGGTCACACCACGCGGCATGAACATAACTGTCAAAATCAAAAAAGACCCGTAAACAATTAGACTGTTTCCGCTGCGCCCTTCGGCAAGAGCACCGCGCATTATTTCAGCGAACGGTTTGTTGAGCAGAGCGCCAACAAGCGGACCAGCCAAACTACCTAATCCCCCAATGATGGGGCCAGCCATTACTATCTCGACGTTTAATCCCAAATTAAAAACCTGAGGTGGTTCAATAAAGGTGACATACATGACGTAGAATCCCCCACCAATCCCAGCCATAGCCGCCCCGATCACGACTGCCAGCATTTTATAACGTGATGTATTCACCCCCAGAGCAGAGGCAGCAGCATCATCCTCGCGAATTGCTAAGAAGTACTTCCCCATTTTTGAACGATAAATTCGATACTGGACCAGGAGACCAATCACTACTAACCCTAACGCAATATACAAGTATGGAGCTTTTGTGGCGAAGATCATCTTGTCAAAAGATGGATCAGTGAGGCGGAACCACATTCCGACCGCGCCGCCTACATAATCCCATTTGAGGAATAAAGTTCTCAGCGCGACCATTAATGCAATCGTGAAAAGTGCAAAATAATCGACTTTTAAGCCATAGCGTAAGGTAATGAATGCGACAACGACCCCGCATAATCCTGCTACAAGACCTGCGATCAAGATACCGACCCAGGGTGAAATGAGGAAATAATTAAATAGCACGATTGTTGTATAGGCACCAATCGCCAAGAAGATAATTTGTGCGATTAGAAGCTGCCCGGTGAAACCAGCCACAATATTCCATGAAATCCCAATAAACGCGTATATCGTCGCCAGGATAATTATCCCCAGGTAGTAGGTGGAACTGATAAATAAAGGAGCCAGGGCGAGCAAGCCAACTAGTGCAAAACAGATCAACATTTGAGTGCGATCCCAATCAAGAAGAACACCTCGGAACCAATTGCGAATAGGACCTTGAGAAGATGTGGTTGAGATTTCTGTAGTCATGTGCGCTTCCTACCAAACAGCCCAGCTGGCCTGAAGAGTAAAATTAATATGAAAATCATCATACTGGCAATGATTTTGACATCCCCACCGAGGTAAAACCCGGCAAATGCTTCTACGACTCCTATGATCAACCCTCCTAAGAAAGCGCCGATGAAGTTGCCCATGGTTCCTAAAACCACAACTACAAAAGCAATTACTGAATATGCCTGACCCATGGTTGGGATCATTCTATGATTTGGGGCGAGCAGAACCCCAGCCACAGCGGTAATCGCAGCTCCGATGCCGAAAGTTAGATAGTAGATAAAATTGACATTGATGCCCATCAGCCGGGCAGCGTCTCGTGATTGGGAGACTGCCCGAATCGCTTTACCGGTGCGTGTGTATCGAAGGAAAATGAACAGCAGAAGCGAGATAGCCATCGAAGCGAAGAAAGCCACAATCCGGGCAATGGCGAAGCGCAAACCAAACGCCGATATCACTGCAGTCTCGTACGAAACATGAATGGCCTTCGGTTCGGCGCTGAAGAAAAACTGCACAAGACCAATCAACAATGTCGATACACCAACTAATAGTATTATTTGATTTAATGGGTGAGCGTCAAGCACCCGCTGTACCAACCCTCGCTGGATAAGCGCTCCCAGACCAAATATCATAACAAATGCAATTGGTATTGCTAGGTATGGGTCAAGATCCATCAAAGTCCACGCCCAAAATGCGACATAGATACCCAGCATTAAAAATTCACCATGAGCAAAATTGACAATAACCATAACGCCATAGATTAAAGTCAGGCCAACAGCTACCAGCGAGTAAATGCCCCCGGTGAATAAGCCGTTGACGATAATCTGAAAGAATATTTCAGGGGTCACAGAATTCTCCTATAAATGAAATAAACTCAGCGGCTCAAAAGGAACTGCCGGAATCCCTGGAGCGCGGTCGCCAACACCAGGACTAATCCCTGCATGGCAAGCTGCCAGTTAATTGACAAACCCAGCACAACCACAAGATTGAGTAATAGCACCAGCAAGGCCACACCGGCTGCAGTCCCGAAAAGATTGCCCCGCCCTCCGGTGAAGGTCGTACCACCTACGATTGCGGCCGCTATTGAATTCATATTGTAGTTTGAGCCAAGGCGTAAATCCACGTACCCAATATAGCCACTGAGGATCAATCCTCCTAACATCGCCAGCACCGAACAGATCGTATGGGCAGCAATCATGACCCAATCTACTCGAATTCCTGCGTATCTGGATGCAAACGGGTTGCCCCCCACGGAATAAATCCAACGACCGAAGCGGGTTTTTCTCAGCAGAAAGATAAAGATCACATTAACAATCAGCCAGACAATCAATGCTGCAGGTATGAATCCGACCTGTTCGATGCTGATCGTGCGCAGAAAATCTGGCACGGTACCGCTCGCCTGACCCTTGGAATATGCTAATCGGGCGCCCTGGATAAAAACAAGCATTCCGAATGTGGCTACAAAAGGTGGTACGCCACGCTTGGTGACCAGCAAACCGTTTACCAGACCAATGGCCGCTGCAATCGTAAAGGCTTGAATCAAAGACACAGTCAGCGAGCTTCCGGCTTCAGTCTGAACTACTATCACCGCACCTAGCGCTAACACGGCGCTGACTGAGAGATCGATCGATCGCACCAATAGAACCAGAGTTTGACCTACGGCAACAATTCCCAGGACAGCAAATTGAATGGCGACAGTTCTGAGATTGGTTGGATTATAGAAGGCAGGGGCAAATATTGCAGCCAGAATTAAAACGATAGCTACCATAATCGGCGCTGCCCATTGACCGGCCAGATCGACAGCATGTACAAACCGTGGCGTTGGACGAAAGCCAGAGAGAAGAGAATCAAAAAAGGTTGAATTAATTGAAGTCGATTTCATCCTGACCTCACAGTTCTTGGAGACCGATACGCAGCTACGGCGATGAGCACCACCAGACCAAGAAGCAACTCCTGGTAGTAAATGTTGACCTGCACGAGGTTGAAAACATTAGATAAGATGGATAACAACAACACCCCACCCAGTGTTCCTACCAACGAACCTCTACCCCCGTACAGGCTGATTCCTCCCACTGCAACTGCCACGATAGACTTGAACGTCATCCCTTCAGCGGTGCCAGGATCGCCCACACCCATGCGGGACAAGACAAACAACCCGGCAAGGGCAGCGAAGAATCCGCTCAAAACGTACGCCCATACGAGGGTTCGGTTTACCCGAATGGCTGATAGCCGGGCGATTCGCTCTGAACCACCT
>DATKXE010000513.1:0-2647 GCA_035529195.1 Anaerolineales bacterium | reverse complement strand
TCACGTTGCCATCTGGAGTGTAAAAATCATAAAGAGAGAATTCTCCCACTTCTGCAAATAAGTACCGTTTCCGCAAGAGGGGAAAAACCTCCCGTTCATGTCGATCGACCAGATATGAGTCTGGTTTCTCCTCCCAATATGCCCGGCGGAACTCCATCCCATATTTCTCGGAATAACCCTCAATCTGCCCATGTCCGAACATCGGCAGCCCAGGCATGGTAGCCATCAAGGTACAGATACCAAAATATTTATCCCCCTTTCCAAACTGGTCAACAGCTGTCCGCTCATCAGGATTGTTCATGAAGTTTACATAGCGCTTCAGGATCTCCGGATCAAATTCCAACGTATTCTTGATCACCAACCGGTATTCCTGGTTTTTCTCATCTCTCAGCATATTCATGAAAGCGCTGTTGTAGACCCGATGCATACCCAGCGTACGTACAAAATATCCTTCCATCAACCAGAAGGCTTCTGCCAATAGCAGCGTGTCTGGCACCTCTTCTGCCACCCGGTCAACAACTTCCCGCCAAAATTCCACAGGGAAAGCCGCCTCAAACTGCTCCTTGGTTAATCCTTGTTCCGCACGGGTTGGTATCGCCCCACCGGTCCCCGGTTCAGGGAACCACAAGCGCTGGTAATGTTTCTTGGCTAAGGTCATGGCAGCATCGAAGCGGATGATGGGGAACCTGCGAGCGACATCCAGGATCGTTTGGATGACAGCTTCCCGCACCTCTAAGGACAAATAATTCAATTGGGCAGTGTCATTCCAGGGCATGCTGGTGCCATCATTTCCATGGTAGATATATTTTGTGCTCCCGGTCCATTTATCCAATCGCTTAAAGACTACCGCTGCGTCTGTGTTATCGTAATAATGATCCTCGATGAAAATGCCGACCCGCTCGTCCCAGGATAAATCCACCCCATTAAAAGAATAAGCAGGAAATGGTGAATGATCGAGAGAAACAAACCAGTCGGGATTTTCAATGACCCATTTCGAGTCGATCCCCATATGGTTGGGCACCATATCTGAAGCCAACCTGAGACCACGCTGCCAGGCTCGCGCATACAGGTCGCGATAAGCCTCTTCGCCACCCAGGTCGCCTGCGATCTGATAATCAAAAAGCGAATATGCTGAGGCAACTGCTTCAGGATTGCCTCGCAGCTGCTTTATGCGCTTCGATGCACTGCTGCGTTCCCAAAGACCGATCAACCACAGACCTTTAAACCCCCACCCGGACAGGCGGTCGAGCTCTTCATCTGGTATTTGATCTAACCGCTGGATCGGCCGATCGTATTGTCTGGAGAGTTGATCAAGCCAGACAAAAATATTTTTAGCCAACAGAACTACTGAAGGCATCCAATCGCTGTCCGGGCTAAACCGTTCAATTTCCAAATCTAACCCGGTAAACTCGTAAACCCTCGCCGGACCTGCTCCCTGAAAAACAGCTTTATCCTCTTCCGAAATCAGATCCAGACTGCGCAGCAATCGGAAAATATAATCTCCAAGCAGGTAGCCCCATTTCTGGCGTATATAATCCAGCTGGCTGGAGAGCGAATGGGGCTCAGCAATAGCCGGGCTGCGCAGCATATCCACCAGGTTTTTATTGTCTGGGCCATACTTGGGTTGGGTTTCAAAAAAATCCTTGAGACTGGTGATGATTCCCAGGTAGGCTGTGTCCATCTCAAGCTCGGTATCATCGAATAATTCCAGGAATGGGGAAAAGGCCGGGTTCATATTCGCCAGCCAAAGTAAAAGCATCTCCTCCAATAAAATCTGTCTGTTTGGCACACCTTCGGTGTCGCCTTCCATATACTCTGGGATATCTGTTACTCCCTGGTAAACAGCCAGTGGCGGGAATTGATCTGCAAATGAAGTTAGGGTGGCTTCTATCGCTCTCTCTCCCAATTGCTCGTTCAACCAAACCATTGCCTCTGACATAACTCCTGGATTTACTTGTAGCCGATATAAGCCCAATACATAATGCAATATCTCATCGATTAAACCCATTGCATTTAGCTGCCCTGCACGAACAGCTTGTTCTGGGAAGTGGATCAGGTCACGCTTTTGATTGATCTTTTGGGCGAAAGTCCGCACAGTGTAGAAATCAGCGAAGATAATATTTCCACATATCGCGAATAACGATTGATCAAAATGGTATAAGTCCCGTGCTTGGCGTGAGATATGAAATTCCATCATAGGATTAATTATTTTCATTTTTCCTGTTCAACCTGCATGTGAGAATTCTGTATCATTATATCTCACCAACCAGCAGTGCAAACCAGAAAAGCATTCAATCATCCTGAGATCAAAAAAATCTTTTCGCCAGAGAATATTATTCGATTGATAATTCCCCCTCAATCATAAGTTATCGAGCTTCGAATTCTTGGCTTGCTTTTGCAGGTCATACTTAGCACCGCACTCAGTGAACAGCTGGAGTGCTTGGTTAAATTCTATCTGAGCAGATTCGCCTTGAGCACGCATTCTGAGCAGCATGATCTGCAGGTGGAATTTCGTCGTACATCGGATATCGAAGGTGGCCGAATTTCTCAAATGGCTATGTTTTCCGGGTGTGATGTAGTAGTATTACCTGTGGAGAGTCGATCAATTAAAGCTGAGTCCCTTATCGATATGCTCAATGAAGCTGAT
>DATKXE010000512.1:0-2368 GCA_035529195.1 Anaerolineales bacterium | reverse complement strand
GTTGGTAACATGGGCAGATGACCTATTACGATTGGAGGATAATTACCAAACGGCGCTTAATTTGATTTCGGAGAATAAAAACAGTGCGGCACTTGCTATTTTAAATGAAATCGAGTCTGAGCAACCTCGCATGTGGGATGTCCTCCAGCAAATTACTTCGATTGAAACCTCCTTTCAAATCGCAAAGTATCTGGAGGAAGGCAACACAGACTATCAGGCTGGAAAGTGGGACACGGTAATTATTGCTTATGAAAATGCTTTGAATCTTGATTCCGAATTAGATGATCCACTTATGAATGAGCAATTGTTGAAGGCGTACCTAAATAGAATCATCAGCATGCTTGATAATGAAAAAACCTCGACTGAAGATATAGAGAACGCAGAAGAATACTACCGCAAGGCGGTCGCTATGACATCGCAGAGCAAAGCATTTACCAGCGAAAGGGAAAACTTGCAGAAAGCCGGCAGCAACTTGCTTGAGCTGAAATATACCCAGATAGCCAAAGATATTTTGGCGGATAAAAATCAGACTGTGACCTCAATTGCCAAAGCTTTATCCTACATGAGAAAAGCCGCAAATATTGAACCGGAAAACACTGCTCTGAGTTTGGATCTGAAAAATGCTGAGTATTATCAAATCGCTTTTACGAATTTCATTAGAATGAACTGGGAACAGGTGATAGATATTCTTAACCAGATTCCATCTGCGAACTCAAATTATGCGAGCGGCAATACCAGTGAGATTCTTTTTAATGCATACTATGAACTTGGGAAGCAATATTCCTCAGTAGGTCTTTACTTAGATGCTATAGACAAATTTGAGCAAGCTGAAATCTTGGCTTGGTCTGATAGTCGAAACCTGATTAAATTGTTCCAGGTTCAAGTGATGATAGGTGACACGTATGGAAAAATAAATGATTATAAAAGCGCTGTTTCCTATTATCAATACGCGTTAAATGCCATACAAGTAAATAAGCGGCTCGGAAATTATCCTGCCATTGCTACCCAATTGGCTGAAGCTAATTTTTTGAGTATTTATGGGAAATATGAAGACGGGTTTAAATCCTTTCAAGAAGTTCTGAGAGGCATTGACTTTATTTATTCGGTATCAGAGATTGAGATCAGTGATGGAGTCTGCTTAGCGTTCTTCGCTACTGAAAACTTATCAACGGTGGATGCTATCCTTACAGCAAATAATCTACCAATAAGCATGGTCATTACTTTGGGACTAAAACTAAAAGTTCCTATGATCGAAGATTAAAAACTCTATTTATAGCGTTCAAATTAACAGGAGAGCTTAATGTTTACAAACCGGCCTGCGATAAAAAACGATTCGCCAATACATGATCAGGAAAACAAGACTAAATCTCCTGAACTCGAAAATGATTTCTTTTTAATTCGGGATTCCGTTCAAAGTAATTTGCTTGAAGATAATAATGATTATGCTTCAATGGATTCGGATTACTTAAGATCAAAGATTGAGGATTGTTTCAACCAGGTATTAGAAGACGAAAATATTCTCTATAACCATTCAGAAAGAATTGAAATGTTTGAATGGGTGGTTGCGGATATCATTGGCTATGGTCCGATTGAACCATTACTTAAAGATCCGGATATCACCGAGATCATGGTCAATGGATACGATAAAGTCTTTGTGGAACGATTTGGATTGATTGAACCAACCTTGATCAAATTCGAAAATGATGCCCACTTGATGCGCGTGATAGACCGCATCGTTTCTCCAATCGGCAGAAGGGTGGATGAAACATCACCTATGGTTGATGCACGTTTGCCAAATGGCTATCGTGTAAACGCCACCATTCCTCCCCTAGCGATGGATGGACCGATACTCACCGTGCGGAAATTCGCAACTGAACCTTTTACTGTACAGGATTTAATCGGAAGGGGCACACTGACGGTTGCACTGGCAAATTTCTTAAAAAGCTGTGTGGAAGCGAGAATAAACCTAGTGATATCAGGTGGTACTGGAACTGGAAAAACAACTTTCTTGAATGTACTTTCATCCTTTATACCGCAGCAGGAACGTGTGATCACTATTGAGGATACGACTGAACTCCAACTACGCCAGGAGCACGTGGTTCGACTGGAAAAACGTCCCCCGAACATCGAGGGCAAGGGGGAAATCACAATCCGCCAGTTAGTAATCAATGCATTGCGTATGAGGCCTGATCGTATTGTGGTGGGGGAGTGCCGGGGTGGCGAGGCTTTGGATATGCTGCAGGCGATGAACACAGGTCACGATGGTTCCATGACAACTGTCCACTCTAATGGTCCACGCGATGCTCTACGTAGGATCGAGACAATGGTATTGATGGCTGGGATGGAGCTGCCATTGAAGGCCATCCGT
>DATKXE010000511.1:0-3431 GCA_035529195.1 Anaerolineales bacterium | reverse complement strand
GATTGCGCGCCTTTATTCAAAATTCGGGTGGGTGATAATGGACTGATCATGGTTCAGCGCCCAACTCAGCTTAAAAACCCCCCACAAGAAGGAGTAGTTGAGAGATGACTGCCTATCTGATTCGCCGCGCCTTTCAAATGTCGATCGTTGTTTTACTTTCCACTTTCGCTATCTTCTTTCTGCTAAACATTGCCCCAGGTGGCCCCTTGTCCGGATTGCGTCTTTCAGCAGATCGCAAAGCGCGCGTCAGCGAGGCCGATATCGCCCGGCTGGAAGCCTATCTCGGGTTGGATAAACCCATGATGCTGCGCTACCTGACCTGGTTGGGCGGCGATGATTGGTTAGGCGCGGATTGGGTTTATGTTGGCTTGGACCAATACCCGGAGCTGGATAGAGCCAAGGTCGGCACTCCCATTATCAAGGTCGATCGTAATACCGGTGAAAAATACTACACCTTCACCAAGCACCGTTTTTGGGCCAACCCCGGTGTTGCGCTTCTCAATCCGGGTTACATGCTTTGGGTATGGGGAGAAGAGACAGAACCGGGAGTCTACCAAGCCGCGGAGATTAAAGTCAAACCTTCAGCGACCGATCAGAAACCGGATGATGTCACCATCGAAGGACATGTTGATTCGCAGAACGGCTACACAGTCGCGATCAAAGATTTGAATGGCAATCTCTATACCATCCAGACAGACACAAGTACATCCTGGCAATTTCCAGAAGGAGAAGGTAAACCCCGTCCTGAAGATGGGCGCTGGGCGAATGCCTCCTGGTTGTTCGGTCCCGGGGGTCTCCTGGGCAGATATGCCGGATTCCACGGCAGCACCCAGGGAATGGTGCGCCTGGATTTCGGTTTCTCCTGGAAGCTCGCCCCCGGCCAGCCGGTATCGGATCTGATCATGAGCCGCCTGGGGAACACCATCCTGCTGATGACCAGCGCTATTTTACTCTCTCTGATCGTCGGCATCCCGATCGGCATTTACTCTGCAGTCCACCAATACAGCAAAATGGATTATGTGGCTACAACCTTTGCCTTCTTCGGTTCTGCCATGCCGGTATTCTGGTTCGGGTTGATGCTCATCCTGATATTTACTTACCAATTTAAACAATGGGGATTACCTTTTATGCCTTCCACAGGTGTTTTATCGGTGCGTGAAGCACCACCAGGCAGCTTCCTATCCGTTATCAATGCAGTTCCTGGCAGTCTGGTCGATCGGGGAGTACACATTATCTTACCTGCGCTCATGTTGAGCTTGTTATATATGGCTGGGTGGAGCCGTTATTCACGCTCCTCCATGCTCGAGGTTTTACGGATGGATTACGTTAGGACAGCACGTGCTAAAGGTCTCTTCGAACGGGTTGTGATTATTAAACACGCCCTTCGAAATGCGCTTATCCCGGTCGTCACGATCCTGGTCTTCGATATCGCGGCCATCTTCAGCGGCGCCATCCTGACCGAGACAATATTCAGCTATCCCGGGATGGGCCGCCTGTATTTCGATGCCCTGGCACAAAATGACTGGCCGGTTGTTATGGCCTATCTGTTCATCGTGGCCGTTCTGGTAGTCATTGCTACCCTGGTCAGAGATATCATTTATACATTTATTGACCCGCGTATCCGCTTCACATAGTTGATATATATCGAAATCTACAGGAGTTCGTCATATGGCAAACGTCGTTTCCCTGGAAAGTGAAACCCTCTCCACTGTCACCGAAGAATCCCCCTGGAAGGTGATCTGGAAGCGCTTCCGCAAGCACAAATTGGCTGTGGCAGGCATGGTGACCATTAGTCTCATTGCATTAGCCTGTTATCTTGCTCCGCTGTACGCTCCATACGATCCTGTCAGGGATTTATCCAGAGATGAGAATGGACAGATTCTGCGCAATGATCCCCCTTCCTTGCAGCACCTGATGGGAACCGATAATATCGGCCGGGATGTATTTACCCGCCTGCTTTACGCAGGACAGATTTCTCTTTCGGTGGCATTTATTGTTACCATTTTCGCCACCGTGATTGGGGTTCTGATCGGTTCTCTTTCAGGTTATTACGGAGGTTGGATTGATGATGTCATCCAAAGATTCGTTGAATTTTTGATTACGATACCTCTCCTTCCTCTGCTTTTGGCCTTTTCTGCGCTGTTACGCGGGGTCACCATTCCTGGCTTGCCTCCAGAATGGAGCAGTGCTGTGATCATCACGCTGATCCTGATTATTTTTGGCTGGATGAGCGCCGCAATCCTGATCCGGGGTATGGTATTGTCACTCCGCAACCAGGAATTCACAGAGGCTGCGAAAGCACTCGGCTTAGGGAGCTTTGGAATTATCGTCCGTCACATGATCCCCAATTCCCTTGCCCCAATAATCGTATCGGCTACGCTCAGCTTGGGAGGCGTGATCGTGCTCGAATCAGCACTTTCATTTTTGGGCTTCGGCATCCAACCACCGGTGCCAACCTGGGGTAATATGCTCAATGAATACCAGAACGAAATGTGGACCCAACCCGCCAAGGTTTTTTACCCGGGTCTGGTGATCTTCGTTTGTGTATTGGCTTTCAACTACATTGGTGATGGTTTGCGGGATGCCATGGACCCGCGCTTAAAGCATTAATCATTAACCAGTAGTGAATCAGCCCTCATCGCCCTCATTCCTGCGGATGGCTGGTATTGCGGTAATCATTATCGTACCGCTCATTTACTTTATCATTGCAATGAATACGGGTGACCTGCTTTGGGCCTCACCCGTATTTAATTACCAACCCCAGACCATAACTATCCATTGTTTTGGTGAAGATGTCTATCTTGAAAGCGGAACTTCAGAGTTCGAAGCGATGGTTGGCTTGGTCAATGGAAGCCTTACAGGGAGAAAGCGGTGGGATTCAGTCTCACTTTCCGCTGAAACTTACCAGGATTACCAATCTCATCCGCAAATGATGGTGGTAGAATTGACCTATCCTAAAACAATTCGGGTGCATTCGCGCTATAAATTCTTTTCAAATGTCGATCGACTCATCATTCCTCTTGTTGGGCGTCACGCCCAAACTAATGCCATTTTTGGGCGCCGTTCAGAATATCCTGCCGCAGGATCATTCCACGTAGGAGATCTTGCCGCGCTGAAGGAATTCCTGGCGGAAAACGAATTGTGTGTTGAATCCTGATACCAAAAGTATAGATTTGGAGAAATACTTGTGAGCTCAAATAACAACCAACCTTTGCTTGATATTCAAAACCTTAAAACTTATTTCTATACCGAGGACGGTGTAGTAAAAGCCGTTGATGGAGTAGATTTTTCTGTATACCCGGGAGAAGTTATGGGCCTGGTTGGAGAATCCGGGTGCGGAAAAAGTGTGACCGCCCTCTCGATCATGCGATTAATCGGCATCCCCGGCAAAATAATCGAAGGGAAGATCTTCTTCGAAGGTCGGGATCTGC
>DATKXE010000510.1:0-4818 GCA_035529195.1 Anaerolineales bacterium | reverse complement strand
AGCTTTTCAGCGGTCAAGCGCGATCCAGGGAAATAGAAATCGGAACGGGGGGATGACTTCCGTTATCACTGCAGACCCGATAATTGGACCCGGGAATCCAGCACCGGTGACCTGATAGTGTTCATTCCTAATGGTGCCAATGAAATGCTCCACCACTTGAACGCTCATCTCAACAGTCTGGCTGTCAACTGGTTGAAAACTAGGCCATTGCCAACTGACCAATAATCCATTTATGGTATACGGCTGGGTCGCATTGAGAAAGGTGGTGTTATCAGGAAGCATATCACTGAGCACGACATCATTGACCGAGGTTTGAACAGCGCTGTGATGTACTCGCAACGTGTAGACGATCTCCTCACCAGGCAAAACTTGATCGACAGAGGCTGTCTTCTCCAGCCAAAGTGCCTGGCCCTGGAGCGCAGCCAGCGCATCCACCCGCCCCCAGCCTGCAGAATTATTGGGATACACTGTGCCCGGGATACCGCCACACTGAACTGCAGGAACGGATAGAGGTACCGCCGTATTGGCGATCAAGCGTTCAGTATGCTCCACCTGCCCGATTAAATCGGGTTGGGCGGAAAGCAGCAGCGCCGCCAGACCTGCCACGTGCGGTCCCGCCATGCTGGTACCACTCAAGGTCGAATATGCGCCGCCGGGAATACTTGAGCGAATTAAGGTGCCAGGTGCAGATACATCAGGCTTTATGCGACCGCTGCCATCTATGGTCACCGGACCCCGGCTGCTTGAGGCAGCAAGTTGATCGTATCTGTCAGTGTTCCCGACCGTAAATGAAGCATCGTAAATCGCAGCTGGTGTATTTATTGACGAACAGCTAGGTCCCTGATTTCCTGCAGAATGGACCGTGAGAATGCCTGCTGCGCGGACCGCCTCTATCACAGGTAGCAGCACCAGGGGATCTGTACAGCCTTCACCCACGGGACAGGACCAGGAATTGTTGATCACGTCAGGAGCCTTGGATGGATCCGGATTAAGGTCGTCTAAATCGGTGGGTGCCAGGAACCACTGGTAGCACTCGGCGTATGTCGCTGGACTGCCGATACCTTGATCCATGTTGCGGCAGCCGATCCACTTCGCCTCTGGCGCAACACCAATCTGGTTGCTCAGGTCATCTTCCCGACCTACCATGGTGCCCATGGTGTGTGTTCCGTGACCAAGATGGTGGTCATCACAGGGTTCAGCCGCATCACTCCCGCAGGGGTTTCCGCTGCTATCATGAACGGCATCATGCCAGTTGTAATTATGATCGGCTGATACGCCATCCCAACCACGATATTGGGTCTTCAGCGCCGGGTGATCCCATTCATAGCCTGTATCCTGGCCACCAATCGTGATCCCCTGTCCACGAAATCCAGCCGACCAGACCTCAGGCGCGTGAATTTTACTGATATTCCACTCAACAGGTTCAGCTGTCTGCAGCAAAACCTCCCCGAGGAGGCTGCGCGGCTCAACCAGGCTAACCTGGGGATTGGCGAAAATGTGCTCGATATCATTGCGCAGGGCTATGGTGCGCAAAACGTCTCGATCGCCGCGCACCCAAATCATGTTCGAGACCCAAAATGGCTGAAAATCTACCCCCAGGTTGGAAAGTGATTGGAGAACTGGTCCCTGGCTGCGCCTGGCTGAGGAGATCAAGCGCTGGTATACATATTCCCCTTTTTCCTGCTTGGTTTGGAGAGACTTAGCTCCACTGAGGTCTGCTTGTTCCGAGAGATAGACGATAAACTCTGATTTCCCATCAAGTGTGGAGGTCAACAATTCTTGATCAACCTTCTCCTGCCAAGAACGAGCTGTCCCGCTTGAATACGCAGGTGTCGATCCAACCCCAAACACCAGCATCAAAATTAGGGAAAATATTAAGATTATTTTGCGCATAGCACCGCCGAAAATGACCAATTCTTATTTTTTATTCCGCTGGTATGACCTCATCTTTGAAGCGGTCACAACTTGATCAACAGCTTAAGTTCCGGCCAGATAAATGGCAGAGCGACCAGCCCACCAAGGACAAGAGAACCCAAACTTACCAGCAAATTAGAGAATGGCAGCTGCATTGATAAATAGACCACCAATGCAGCGGCTCCTGAACCAATAATGGCCCGCAATAAAGTCGAACCCACCTTGGTAATCCCAGGAAATCTGCGGTTTAGCAGGTACCAAAGCAGCAGTGCCTGAAGGGTGAAGGCTGCCGAGTTTGCCAGTGCGATACCGGCGGCTCCGAAAGATCGTGCCCACCATATGGCTAAAAATGTAAAAATACCTGCCATTAGAGCCGATGCCCACAAAGGTGTTACAGCATCCTGCTGAGCATAGAAACCACGCCCGGCGATCTCCAGCATGGCATGACCGGTCAATCCAAGCAGGAAAGCGCGCGTGGTCCAGACCACCAATTCTGTTCCAGCCTGGTCAAAGCCAAGCAGCGTTACCAGCGGTTCAATGCCGAGGGCGACCAGCACTGCTACGGGCAAGGTCAACGCCAGCATCACCCGCAGCCCCTGATTAAGAGAGCTGCTGAATATAGATTTCTCATCGCGTGCATACTGCTCCGATATGGTCGGCAGCAGGGCAGTACCGATGGAGGTACCGAGTAATGTCTCCGGAACCTGCATGAACAACCAGCCGAAAACCAGTGCGGTAACAGATCCGGTCACCAAGCGGGAAGCAATGTTATCCGGGATATAGATCAGTACCAGGTAAACAAAAAACATGCTGCCAATACGGGGCACCATCAACCGCAGAACTTTCTGTACACCCGGATGGTGCAGATTGATCGCTGCGACCCAGCGGAACTGGTAGCGTACCAATCCTGGTAACTGGACCAGCAAGAAGAGCACTGCGCCAATTACCGTACCGTAAGCGAGTCCATAGATTCCCAATCCAAAAGCGGGCAGGGTAATGGGTCCGATCTGGTATCCGGTGCTGGGAGCCAGGAAGATCACCCCGATTAAGGTACCTAGATCATACATGCTGCGCGCCAGCGCGGGGAGCAAGAAGTGCTGGTTGGCTTGCAATCCAGCGATCACCAGGCCGCTGATTGAAAACAACAGCGTTGCGATCAAGTTCAAACGCATCAGGCCAACGACTTGGGACTGCTGCTCCGGAGAAAACCCTGGTGCGATACCAAAATTCCCGCCCACCAATTGGGTTGCGAGCAGCGCCACCAGGATCGATACACCAAAAGTAACCAGAAACAACAGATTGGCTACCCTCGAGAACAAATCCCACATCTCAGGTCGCCCCTTCTGGTCCAGATACTCCGAGAGCACCGGGATGAAAGCGATGGCCAGAGCACCACCTGAGATCAATCCAAAAATCAGATCGGGCAGGTTATTGGCAGCATTGAAGACGTCCAGGCCCTCGGAAAGCCCGAATTGCCTCGCAATTAGCAACTGGCGAAAAAATCCGAGCAGCTTCTCCAAACCAAAGAAAACAGCGATGATCAGGGCGGCTCGGGAGATGTGACTCATAAGGGTCGTTTTAGGATTCTAGAATCGATCGAGTAGAGTGAAATGTGTAAAGCTGTGTCTGATGAACAGATTGTTAATGGAGAAAGTATAGCATGGAGCGGCTAAAACGACCAAATATTGCATCCCTTTTCCAGATATGGTACAATCTGCGCGCTTGGAAGGGTTTCCACCGAGTGCGGAGGGTGCCCTTCCTTCCCGGAGGGATGGCCGAGCGGACTAAGGCGGTTGTCTTGAAAACAACTGTGGGTTCACGCCCACCGGGGGTTCGAATCCCTCTCCCTCCGCCTACTATCAGATTGTGAGTAGAATTGAATATCCTGGGGAGGTGCCAGAGTGGTTGATTGGGGCCGCCTGCTAAGCGGTTAACGGGGTCAAAACCTCGTTCGCGGGTTCGAATCCCGCCCTCCCCGCTTTATGAAACACCCGCTTACCAGCAGGTGTTTTTCGTTATTAATTTGAAGGATTTATCCCCCAGGATAGAACCCGTCTTGAACAAATTGGCGCGAATGACTGGCTGGAACCCTGATCCTGGCAGAAGAGACCTGCAGGCGCTGATAAATTTGAAGACAGTAGTTGATGTGATCACGATACCCCTTCTCTAATGGAAAAGAATTCAGCGCAGGGATATCATCCGTATCAGGGTGCATTCCCTTGCTGGATAAAACTTCCTGGTAGAGGTGATGATGATCTCCATCCAAGTTGTCAATATCGACATCGGGACGGGAATTCCATCTCAGCAAATCTTCCTTAAATGGCAGACCAAGGCTTTCAAAAACCTGTTTGAAAATAATCAGCGGTTGGTTTCTGAAATCTTTGGCATCAACAATCATATATGAGATGCCTTGCTCTTTACAGTACTTGATTTGATCTGCGATCAGCTGCCAGCCTGTTTCGACATGCATAAAGAGCGGGTCATCACCAACTTCCTTTTTCTTAGCCATTCTGGAGGCGATGTTTTGTCTTGGATCGCGGGTCAGGAAGATAATTGGTTTTTTGGTCAGGCTCATTAATCGCGGGAATTTCTCACCCACCTGGTACGGCATTTCTTTAATCACCAGACTCGTGCCTGTACCTGTTAACGAATAACTCTTGATATCCTGTAAGTCGAGTGGATTTCGCAGGTTTTCGGTCACATAATTGAGATCCTGACCCATGAAATATGTACCCTCAAAGGGTTCGTGGGCGTAATAGCGGATGGAAGGCTGTTCCCAGAAAACCCTGGCAAAGGCTGTGGAGCTGCACCTGGGTGGAGATACGATCACATAAATTTCATCGTAAAGCTCTCTGACGGAATCGAATTTTGATTGTTGTGAAGTTGATTGCATAAAATACCGGA
>DATKXE010000509.1:0-2869 GCA_035529195.1 Anaerolineales bacterium | reverse complement strand
CCAATAACCGTGACAACCTGACATTCACTGTCTTCAACCGCAGCGAAGTAGGCATCTTGCAGGCGTTTGAGGTCTGCTTCGCGACCGATCATGCGGGTGTTCACACCCTCCACGCCGCGCGTTTTGGTGTGAAAAGCTTTTGGCTTTGATCCAACAACCAGGTAAACCGGGATCGGTTCATCAAATCCCTTGGCTTCCACGGGAGGTAGAGATTCAAATTCAAATATGCCGCGCACGTGCCGGTAAATGGTCTGTGAAATTAATAAGCCCCCGATCGGAGCTGCGCTTTCCAGGCGAGCTCCTAGATTTACCGTCAATCCCATCACTGTGTCATCTGATTCGGTGATCCCCCCGATGGCAACCATGCCAGTGTTGATACCAATCCGCACATTAAAACCGGTCAGGTGCCATTTTTCTTCCAGCTCGACGGCATAAGCCTTGGCATCTTCCAATATCTCGAGACCAGCTCGGACTGCCATTTCGGCATCATTTTCCTGTGCCGTTGGTTCACCGAACACAGCTTTGAAACCATCACCCATGAAGCGCGTCACCCGCCCGCCATGCGCCTCGATTGGTCTGGCCAGGCGCTGCAAACCGCCATCCATGATCTCTAGAATTTCATCAGGTTCAAGATGCTGGCCGATCGATGTCGATCCCACAATGTCAACAAATAACATGCTGACGAGTTTCTTATGCCTGTCTGGTGGTTCAGTTTCCCGCTCGAGTTCAGCCAGCTGTTTGTGCAAAGCAGATATGGAAGCCTCAACAACAGCATCACCCAGCACTGCGCGTTGTGATTCAAGCGTGGCGATGGCGTTCTTTAATTCGACGGTTTGCTGCTTAACGTTCTCGGGCATGTTCATACTTGAGTTTAATGGAAACGACGTTTAGATTGGGATGGATTGAAAATCCCCTCAAGATTTCTGGGTATGAGCTCATTGATCTTTTCGGTTGGCGAATACGAATGTGTTCCGGTTCCTTATGCTTTTTCAACCTTTCCCTAGCAAGTGGAATGTGGCTGCAGGCTATCTATTTAACAAAAATTTATATATAGCGCGAGGGTGTGCGGAGAAGTAGAGCAGGGTTGAGAATGAGGTCTATTAGACGAAGCGCACACCCTCAACCTGATCGATGCCCCCTGCTCAATATGATAGATAACCAAGATGAGCATGCTGACCTGGCTACCTAATTCAACTGACCAGAAATCCCTTCCCAAGCACCCTCACCAGTGAATCAAAGGTAGGAAAATTTATTACTACTATTATAATCCAAATTACGAGTGAATTTGCCTTTAGGAGAGCATTCTCTCAGGGTCGAGAACTTCGCTCTTCAGGTGAAAATAATCTCACGAGTGCTGAGAAGTAATTATTATGTTTGCTTGGTTTTGTGGGTGATCGGGCTTCAGCACCAACCCTCTGAATTGGTGCTGAAGTCGAGCTACGTACGCAGTTTAATAAATTGCTATGCGGTTTCCGAAGGGAAGAATTATGCGTTCGGGGAAGGGCTGCTGGTCTTTAATATGGTCACGATGGTTGAACCAGATTCCCTGATGATCTGACCAATATTCTTGATTTTCGCTCGCAGGGAATACTGCTTTTCCTCGCTCAGATCAGGGTTTTTGGTTCTCACACTCTTTGCCATCCGTGCATGGTTTGCTTCGGCGATTAATCGCTGGTGTGTTTGTTGATTGAAAGCTTGTCGGAGACCGGGGTCGAGATTTAATTCGTTCATGATAAACTCCTTCTCTTATCAAATTCATGGTCTCGATTGTTAGGTATGTTGATCTTATCTGATAATGGAGCAGCTGTCAGTAAACCAGGTGTATTAAAGTTTATGCAGTTGATTTACTTCCCGGTGTGAAATACTTCACACGGAAAACAAAATCCCTTTAAAACCGCTTGACATAGAACATATGTTCGTGCTATATTAATGTAGATCATACGAGCAATTGGCACCTTGCCGCAATGGAGAGATATTGTGATGGCATCTCAATATAGTTCACCTGCAAATCGAACGGTTTATTTTGAATTGGTTTGGGAGCTCGTACGCCAGATACCAGCAGGTAAGGTCAGCACATATGGACGCATCGCAGCTTTTCTCCCTGCACCGGCTGGTATGAGCGAACGAGCTTACCAGGTTCGTGGGGCGCGCATGGTTGGGGGCGCAATGGCAGCCTGCCCTGCTGATGTTCCCTGGCAGCGGGTGATCAATTCCCAAGGCAAAGTCAGCTTACGGAAAAGCGGGGGTGGTGAGCAGCAGCGGACTATGCTGGAGTCTGAAGGCGTTAAGTTTAATGAAAGTGAGCGAGTCGATTTGTCTGTCTATGCTTGGGAAGGTCCTTCCCAAGAGTGATCGAAAAATCAGAAACAGCAGGTCGAACTGAAAGGAAGGAACCTATGCTGGAGATATTTAGAAAACCGGAAACCACTTATCCGATTAATCCCAGATACCGGGCTTATGGGAAGGCGCGTATTGACATCGCCAAACGAGCCGTCACCCGCGGTGATTGGGATCGACTATGGAAAAAATCAACGCATCCATTCCCATTTTCATGGGGCAGCAGCTGGAAGCAATGCATTGAATACAAGGTTGCTGATTTCCCCGCCGAAGTAGGATTTTTCATCGATATTCTCGGGTTCCCGGTAAATGCTTTTGATCCCGATTACGCTATGTTTACCAGCCCAAGCGGTGATTTCTATTTCTCAGTGGTTCCAACCAAGGATGGTGAATCTGCCACACCTCCTGAGGCTATCCGGCTGCAGTTCATGGTGGAGAACATCACTGATACAGCTCTTGAGTTGCAGCGACGAGGGGTAAAGTTTGACCAGATGCCTTCTCGGGTTGCCGATAACTCTGCATTTCTAATCAG
>DATKXE010000508.1:0-5120 GCA_035529195.1 Anaerolineales bacterium | reverse complement strand
GCTCGTAATTCCCAGGATGAAATATTTTTGGGAGGAACATATTAATCCCTAGAAATGTTTAACGGGGGAAAATCCACATTTAAATCAGGCTGAAGACTAAGAAATCCGGGTGTTACAAGGGCGAATTCGATGGTAGCCACTAGAAATCAAGATTAAATCTCTTTAGAAGATGACATTAATCACTGTTTTTCAGTTAATTTTGAGATTATTATTATGGTGGAGTATTATGCAGACACGCATGTGATCTTGAATAATTGAATGTTATCTTCGATATTCCACAAGTGCCCATTAATGACATGGGAATTTGATAAGTACTGACCCGTTGAAAGCAAGGATAATCACATGACCGAGACTTTGGATATCCAGGATTCACCGGTTTTTTCTTACGCATTAGCCAGCGCAGATATGAGATATATCGAAATTGGGGAAAGGGAAATTTATTTGCACAACGATCCCAAAGCAGGTCTTGTATTCCGGGGAGAGATCCCCGGTTGTGGGCCAGAATGTTATGTCAATTTGAGTGAAATCCTGTTAGAGTACGCGATGAGTTGCGAGGGATGCAGCAAGCAAGATTTAGCCGCGGAAATGGTAATCCGCTTTGGTGAACACCTCGGGGATGCATATGTGGAAAAAACTCAACATTATGCCCCCGAGCTCCCTACCTCAGATAAATTATCGAACGCATTGAAATGTATCCTAAATTCTATGAGCTCGACATACATCGAGGATAAGAAAGTAGATCGCCTTGAATATTCCTTGGATTGCTGCCCGCTAAGTGAGTGTGCTAAAAACACCGGTCTCAATCGAAGCGTAGATATGGCGTACCTATCATTTATCGCCATTTGCAAAAGCCTGATTAATGGACTCGCACCTAATTGGGAATTAATATATCCATCTGAAAATGAAAATAATATACCCATTCATAGAATACTTATTGCCCAATTATAGAAGGCTCGATAATCAGTTTTGAACCCAGGAATTCATTTGATCACCGTTTGGATTAAGATCGAGTTTTATTATAAATACACGATTATGCCTCAGCCAGGGAGACCCTGAAAAATGACTACACAAATTCCATCAACAAAAGATGCGGAAGTCCATCCAAGCGGAGATGAGCGCTATCTATCGATAGACCGCACAATGAAGCAGTTTAAATGTGAAAAGGATTCGCTGCTTGAAGTGCTGAACGCGGCTCAAGAAGTATTCGGGTATTTATCTATGGACTTGCTGATATATATCTCAACCCAATTAAGAGTCCCTATGAGCCAGGTCTACGGTGTAGCAACCTTTTACCATTCGTTCACTTTTGAACCGCAAGGTGAACACAACTGCATTATATGTAAAGGGACTGCCTGCCATGTCAAAGGAGCAGATGAGATTATTCAAGCGCTCTCGGAAGAATTCAATATCTCTGCAGGAGAGACAACTACGGATGGTTTGTTAAGTCTGACTATTGCACGCTGCCTGGGCAGCTGCGGCCTAGCTCCGGTTATTGTTCTTGATGGACAGGTTCATGGTAGAGAAACACCTGACGATGCAAAAAGGCGGGCTATCGAAATCGTAGCGCGCTCAAAGGAAGAACTCTTACAAAAGATGGAGGTTTGATGAACTTCAAAACCCTGGAAGTGATTGGGAACAAAGAACTCGCCAGACAAGGTAAATACCAGCGCCGAATTTTCTGCTGCACCAGCACAGCCTGCCTTTCCGCAGGAGCTGGTCAAGTACATACAGCTCTTGACCAATCAGTCGCCGCGTGTATGTGTGATGAACATGAAGCTGAAGTGGTTAAAACAGGCTGTTTGGGATTATGTAGTTCAGGACCTCTGGTTAGAGTTGAGGAGAAAGATAAAGATCCTGTTCTCTATGGAAATGTAACTCCAGATGTGGCCCAGTATATCGTTTCCCAACATGTCCCAATGGGTGAAATTGAGGGCGAAACCGATGACGAGGAACTAGACCTGAGTGTCACTCCCCACGACATACCCCATTACAGGGCTAGCCTGCGACGGGCACGAGCACAAACCGATTTAAATAAAAACATTATCTCCTTGGATGCGCCGTTTTTCACCAAGCAGGTAAAAGTTGTACTGAACGAAACGGGGCGCATAAATCCCGATAAACTGGAGGATTATTTGGCACATGGAGGTTATAAAGCGCTCGCTCATGTGCTGGATAAGATGACACCAGAGGAGGTGTGCAACGAGATACTGGAAAGCGGTCTGCGTGGACGCGGAGGTGCAGGTTTCCCAACCGGACTGAAATGGAATTTCGTGCGCCAAGAGAGCGGTGAGAAGAAATTCGTTATCGTCAATGGTGATGAAGGCGATCCCGGGGCCTACATGGACAGGACTGTCATGGAAGATGATCCTCACCGGGTCCTCGAGGGGATGATGATTTGCGCATACGCGGTTGGAGCCAGTTTTGGGTATTTGTACATCCGGGGAGAGTATCCGATCGCCATCGACCGCATCCGCAAAGCAATCAGAGCTGCCAGACGGCGAACAATCCTGGGAAATTCGGTATTAGGATCAGATTTCAAATTTAATGCGGCTGTACGCATTGGAGCAGGCGCATTTGTCTGTGGTGAAGAGACAGCTCTAATCCACTCAGTAGAAGGTAAGCGCGGCATGCCCCGCATGCGGCCTCCATATCCTTCAAAATCCGGCTTATGGAAAGCACCAACGGTGATCAATAATGTCGAAACCATGGCCAACGTGCCTTCAATAATAAACAATGGCGCCAACTGGTATGCAAGCATTGGAACAGAGAAAAGTAAAGGCACCAAGGTTTTTGCTTTAGCCGGACATCTATGCAATACGGGCTTGATTGAGGTTCCCATGGGGATTACCCTGCGAGAAATTGTATTTGATATTGGGGGTGGTATTCCTGGCGGTCGGGAATTTAAAGCTGCCCAGACAGGGGGACCCAGTGGTGGCTGCATCCCGGCGGAATATCTTGACACGCCTGTAGATTATGAGAGTCTGACCAAGCTGGGTTCTATCATGGGATCCGGTGGATTGGTGATCATTGATGATAGCACCAAGATGCCTGATTTCGCTAACTTCTTCATGGATTTTTGCATGGATGAAAGCTGCGGAAAATGCATTCCCTGCCGGGTTGGAACGGTTCAGATCAGAAAACTGCTCGATAAAATTATCGCAGGCGAAGGGAAGCCTGAAGATCTTGACAAGTTGGATAAGCTTTGCCAGGTTGTCAAAACCACCAGCCTGTGTGGATTGGGTCAGTCAGCACCAAACCCCGTCTTAAGCACCTTGAAATACTTCCGCGAAGAATACGACACTCTTGTCCAGAAAAAACAAACCGTCGAAGCTGGTGTTAGTTAACCCTGTTTCACAACAATCATGTGAAGGGAGAGAAAAATTGGTTGAGTTAACCATTGATGGACGTAAAGTCCAGACACATCCGGGGACAACAGTGTTGGAAGCTGCCCTGGAAAACAAGATCGACATTCCCCGCTTATGCCACCACCCTGAATTGAGTGTCTCTGGTGGTTGCCGTCTGTGTATTGTCAATGTCGAGGGATATCCAAACCCAACACCCAGCTGTGGTTTAACCTGCGAGGATGGCATGTCCATCGAGACTAAAAATGCAGAATTAACCCAAACACGCCGGGAAATATTAGATTTATTCCTTTCCGAACACCCGCTGGATTGTTTTACCTGTGACAAGAGCGGCGCATGCCTTCTTCAGAAATACGCCTACGAGCATGGGATTGATAAAACCAGCCACGAATTTGAAATATCCAAGCCACTATACCAGGATGATAATCCGTTCTTCATACGCGATCATCAATACTGCATATTGTGCGGACGCTGTGTAAGGGTCTGCGACGAAATCGTGGGAGCCAGCGCGATCGATTTTGTTAAACGCGGATTTGAATGTCAAATAGCGACACCATTTGACGAACCTATGATAGATTCGACCTGCGTTTTTTGTGGGAATTGTGTTCAGGTTTGCCCAACAGCAGCCCTAATGCCAGTTACCCGCCTCAACAAGGGTCGCGAATGGGAGCTGGAGCGAGCAAAGACTATCTGTGGGTATTGCGGTGTTGGATGCCAAATTGAATATGCATTAAAGGACGGCGAAATCCTATACGCCCAATCAGATGCTGACGCACCGGTTAATGGCGAGTTCCTCTGCACAAAGGGACGCTACGGTTGGGATTTCGCCACGGCTCCCGAACGCCTGACACGCCCGATGGTTCGCCGGGATCTGGCATATGAGCTGGGTCTGACCAGTGAACCATGGGAATTATCTGAAAAATCTCCTCTATCGATCAGGAAACCAAAGATCGAGGATAGCTTCGTGCCAATTGAATGGGACACGGCGTTAGATTTAGTTGCAGACCGCTTGGCGAAGATTGTTACTGAACATGGACCAGATTCTGTAATGGGTCTTGCCTCTGCCCGCTGCACTAACGAGGACAACTACATTTTCCAGAAATTTATGCGTCTCGGTATTGGCACGAACAATTTAGACCATTGTGCCCGTCTTTGACACAGCTCAACAGTTGCAGGCCTCGTGCAGGCCTTCGGAAGTGGCGCAATGACAAACTCGATCGCTGAAATTCGCGATGCCGATTGTATTTTTATCACCGGTTCAAATACTGCAGAAGCACACCCGGTTATCAGCTATGAAGTTATTCGAGCTGTAAAACACGGCGCAAACCTAATCATCGTTGATCCCAGGCGCATACCGCTAGCAGAACATGCAACCATGTTTCTGCAGGTAAAACCAGGGACCGATATCTACGTATTCCTGGCGATCATGCACACCATCATCCGGGAGGGTTGGGCTGATGAACAGTTTATCGCGGAGCGGACAGAGGGTTTTGTCGAATTTAATGAAACCCTCGGTGAATACACTCCGGAACGCGCTTCGCTCATGTCGGGAGTGCCAGTTGATCAAATCATTGAAGCTGCGCGGATATATGCCCATGGAGAGCGGTCCAGCGGTCTATCGGTCTATGGCGATCCACATGGGCACAGCACAATACTTTACGCGATGGGTATCACCCAGCGCAGCAACGGCACCGACATGGTGATGACCTTGGCGAACCTGGCTCTTCTATGCGGGCAGATTGGAAAACCATCCACCGG
>DATKXE010000507.1:0-13198 GCA_035529195.1 Anaerolineales bacterium | reverse complement strand
TAAGGTGATGGTTGCAAAGAAGGGGAAAATACTTTTTGTCCACTTGCCCGCTGTCGATTCGGTGAGATTATTAATAACTTCTAGAATTGCTTCAATAGCACCTGGAATCCCTTTGGGTATCAATTCACCACTGCGCACAGCTCTCGAAACTGCAATTGCGATCAAGACCAAGATCACATCCGCAATCAATGTGGCAATCATGGTATTGGTCAGGTAGAAATTGCCAAATATGGGTGTAGCAGATACATTCTCTGCCGGAAGCTGGATGTGCGGTAGAACAGGTTGATATAGGAAATAGACAAAATAGATATTGAGGATAACTAACGCTAAGATTACCCAGCGGTTAATGCCGTAACGCCACTTCTTAGGGGGATTTTCCACGATCGATGCCCTCCTCTTGCTTAGAATTTTGCACGGGCGGCTTTGAGAAACGGGAGGTGACCGACCTCACCACCCAAAACATAACTACTAATGTTACCGGAACGCTTGCGACCATGAGAACAACGGTGAAAATCGCATCGCTTCCAAATTGACTGTCCAACCAGCGTCCAGCCAGGAAGGCAACAAGGATAATCACTACGGTCAAACAACCAACTTGCCCGGCTACTACTGCCAGTGTCAGGTTGAGCGAGCGCAATGCCGATTTCTTATCGGACGGTTCACCTGTCTGGCTCATGGCGCGCCGATTCTATCACATGCAGATAATACTCGTCAATGTGCAAAAAAGGACAAATAAAGGTTACTTTGTCTGAACATGCATTTTTTGCTGCCATAACGAGTTCCAAGTGCCTAAAATAATATTAGAATAAGACAGAGGCTGCTCTTGCAGACCAATCTGCCCAGGGACCAAATAATGTACCCAACAGGATAATACCAGCCACCAGGATGGTTAGAGCCAGTGCATAAGGACGAGTAACCGGGACGGGTTTATCCTCATCCTCCGAACGAAACAGGTATACGACTTTGAGTACCACCATGTAGTAGTACAACCCGACGATGGAATTCAACACACCGATAATCGCTAACCACACCAGGCCAGCGTTAACCGCCGCAGCAAAGACAAAGAACTTCGCCACAAATCCACCCAGGGGGGGCATACCTGCCAGAGAAAGGAAAGTTACCATCATGATCAAGGCTAATTTTGGTGAACGCCGGCTCAGAGCAGCATAATCCGATATCTGATCGGATCCAGAAATACGCCAGAAAGCAGCGATGGCTCCAAAAGCAGCCAGGTTGGTAATCACGTACACGATTAAATAATAAACCACCGATGCAATTCCCAATTCTGATAAAGCTGCTACACCAATTAATGCATAACCGGCATGGGCGATAGATGAATATGCCAGAAGACGTTTGATGTTCTTTTGGGCGAGTGCCATTGCGTTGCCCAATGTCATCGAGAACACAGACAAAGCAGCCACGATGATCACCCAGTAGGGGATCACTTCTGGATCAGCGTAAATGGTTAGTAAAACTCGCATGAGAACTGCAAAGCCAGCCGCTTTTGAGGCTGTTGAAAGAAATCCCGCCACGGGTGTTGGTGCACCCTCATAAACATCGGGTGCCCAGAAATGGAATGGGACCACGGAAATCTTAAAACCGAAACCAACCATGACCAAGATCAAGGTTCCGATAGCCAGTGTCAGGGACACACCACCAGAAACGACCATCTTGGTGATTTCATAGATATCCGTCGTGCCGGTAAAACCATAAATAAGGCTGAAACCATACAGCATGATTGCGGAAGTCATGGCACCGAACAGAAAATACTTGTAACCCGCTTCAGTTGATTTATTATCCTGTTTATAAAATCCTGCCAATATGTAGAGTGGGATTGAAGTGGTTTCAATCGCCAGGAAAAGCATGATCAAATCCGCTGAAGCAGCCATCAAGGACATACCGATCGTGGAGACCAGTAAAAGCAGATAAAACTCACCCTTTTGTCCAAGGGATTTCATATCCATGGCGAACAGACATGTGGCCGCTGCACCAAAGAGGAACAACAAGGTGAAGGAAAATCCCAGCCAATCATGGCGCAGCATCCCGCCCCATACCTGTACTGATTCTTCACCCGGTCGGGAGAAAATTAAGGTGAGCAAGAAAACTACCGCAATACCGCCTGCAGTTAGCCAGCCCAGGCCGCGCTTCTCCTTACCTTGCCAGACCAGATCGTATGCCAGCACGATCAATGCTAGCACTGCGAGACCAATTTCCGGTAGTACCGCTCGGATCATTTCAGAATTAATGCTCATGAACACCTAAGCACCTCCCAATAGGCGCATTATGTTCTCAACTCCCGATTCAACCATTGTAACCATGATGGTTGGATATACGCCAACAACAATTAATACCGCACTCAATAAAACCAGAGCAACCTTATCCAGGGCAGTTACATCACCGAAATGCCCGACAAATTCATCAGGCATTTTTCCAAAGAAAACCCTGCCGATAACGCGAATGATATAGGATGCTGTTATCACAATCGAGATGGAGGCAACGATGGCGATCCAGGGCTGGTAGCGCCATAATCCCATGAAGATGGGAAATTCAGCCACAAACCCGGAGAAGCCCGGCATACCCATCGAAACCATACCCCCCACCACAAACGCAGCTGCGACCAATGGCATCATGCGCGCAAAGCCTCCCAGCTTAGGAATCTCCCGCGTATGCGCACGGTCGTAGATCACCCCGACAACAGCAAAGAAGAGTGCTGTCATAATGCCATGCGAAAACATTTGTACGCCCGCACCCAGCATCCCATCGCCGTTCAAAGTAGCAAACCCCATCAGCACCAATCCCATATGGGAAACTGACGAAAAACCAATGACATATTTAAAATCAGACTGGACCATGGCAATAAAAGCACCATAGACCACATTAATTAAAGTGAGCACAATAATCCAGGGTAAATGGAATCTAGCACCTTCCGGCAGCAGCATAATCCCAACTCGCAGTGCCGCAAAGGCTCCCAGTTTCATCAGCACACCAGCGTGAAACATGGATACTGCGGTCGGTGCGGCAACGTGTCCATCCGGGCTCCAATTGTGGAAGGGGAAGATACCTCCCAGGACAGCGAAACCAAAGAATACGAAGGGGAACCAGAATTTTTGAAACGCTGGTGAGAAATCGGCAGTCTCGAGCGCCAGCATATTAAATGTGCCCAATCCGGACGAGAAGTACATCGCCAGTATCCCAACCAGCGCGATCACCGAGCCGATAAACAGGTACAAGGTCAGCTTCATTGCTGCATACTCGCGGGTCACTTTCCAACCCCAAATGGCGATCAGCAGGTACATCGGAAAGACCGCGATTTCGTAAAAGAAGATCAGACCAAACAGGTCAAGAGAAGCGAAGACGCCGAATACACCGGAGGCCAGGATAAACAAGAAAGCAAAAAACTCGCGCGGGCGGTCATCAATTTTCCAGGAAATCAGCACGCCTGTAAACATGACGATGCCGGTCAGCACCATCAGAGGAGTGCTCATACCGTCCACACCCATATGGTAAGAAATACCCAGTGGTTGGTACCAATCATGTTTTTCTACAAACTGGTATCCACCAACCGAAATATTGTAGGAGAAATAAACCCAGGTTGAAAGAGCCAGGGCGATAAAGGAGGCAGCCAAGGCAGTAACGCGAATTTCTGTTTTACGTTCACCAGGAATTATCAGGAGCAATAATCCGGTGATGATAGGGGTAAAGATGATTACACTAAGAATTGGGAACGGCATCATTCACCTCAATCAAGAATAGAGCGAATAGAACATCATCACAGCTCGGTTGATCACATTAAGCAGCACTGAAGGCCATACGCCAACCAAGAGCATCAGCACCATCAGCGGCGTGATGATGAACGCCTCGCGGCCATTAATTTCACTCAAATGTCCTTTCCACCGCTCATTTAATGGTCCATGTAAAACTTGTTTGATCCCTTTTAGAATATACGCTCCAGTAAATAAGAGACCGATCATACTCAGGATAGTGAAGAATGTGAAAACTGGCCATGCGCCTCGCACTACCAGGAATTCAGAGATAAACCCACCCAGGCCCGGTAATCCCAAAGATGCCATTGAAACGAAGATCAAAATACCACCATAAACCGGGATCAAGGGGAACAGACCTCCATATTCATCCAAATCTCTGGTGTGAGTGCGCTCATAAATAACACCAACCAGGAAAAACATACCTGCCGCGGACAGACCGTGGTTAAACATCTGCAAGACAGCCCCATTTAGCGCCAGTGTTGCGTTCTCCGTATTGATGGCAAAGGCTGCGGCAGCAACACCCAAAATCACAAACCCCATGTGGTTAACAGAAGAATAAGCGACCAGGCGTTTGAAGTCTTTCTGACCATAGGAAGCTAACGCCCCAAAGATGATCGCCATCGTTGCCAGGAAGGCTAGAGCACCGGCGTAATACCGAGATTCTTCCGGGTAGAGTGGCAGCACCAAGCGCAGGAAACCGTATGCACCCAGCTTAAGCAGTACACCCGCCAATATCATCGAACCAGCGGTAGGTGCTTCGGTGTGTGCATCCGGTAACCAGGTGTGGAAAGGCCAGATGGGGACTTTTATGGCAAATGCGATCACAAAAGCCCAAAAGGCGACCGTTTTCACCGTGGCAACTGGAAAGCCCATTAAAGTTCCCTGCAGGCTTCCCATTTGCTTGAATAGGGATAACATATCAAAAGTTCCGGCGACAACACCGATCAGCTGAATTGCCAGCAGCAGTCCCAAAGAACCCGCCATGGTGTAAATCATGAATTTGAACGAGGCATAAGTACGGGATTTGATCTTGCGACCCCAGATTTCCCGTTCTCCGGTTTCACTGCCCCATTGGTTGATCAGGAAGTACATCGGAACCAATCCGATCTCCCAAAATACGAAGAAAATCAGCAGATCAAGACTGAGAAATACGCCCAGCATTCCCATTTCAAGCATCAAGAAAAAGAACATGTATGCCTTGACTCGGTCTTTGATGTTGTATGAGGCCAGAATAGCCAGTGGGGTCAGCAATGTGGTCAGCATCACCATTGTTAACGATATCCCGTCAATACCAACGTGAAAGGAGGAGTTTATCGGTTCATACCAAATATACTGCTCTTGAAACTGGAACCCGGGTTGTTCTGGATTAAAGCTGGTCCAAAGAACTATGGACAATGCCAGCGGGATGAGGCTTCCCAGGAATGCCACCCAGCGCTGCAGTTTAACCTCTTCACTTGGTATCAGTACCACGACGATTGCCACAGCAACTGGGCTGAACAATATTAGGGTGAGCAAGTGATTTAAAATAAATTCCATACCGCGCTCCTGAATCCCTGAGTCAAAGTAACCTCAATAAGTTCGTTCATCTTAGTAATTTTCATGGCTGCGATAAGAAAAACAGGTAATAGAACAGCGTACCGAAGGCGATGATCAATGCCATGACCATGTACTGCTGCACTCGACCAGTCTGGATATAGCGTGCTGAACGACCAAGGCGCTTCACACTTTCGCCGACAAAATCGCCGAATCCATTAATCACCGGTTTATCGATATAGTTGCGGAAAATGCCTCCCAAGCTGAATGTGATTCGGGAAACAAAATGTAGAAAACCATCAATGATCTTGCGGTCAAGCCACAGGTATGTAAAGTTCCTGGATAACCAATATGAAGGCCGCACAAAGATATAGTCGTAAAGCTCATCCATGTAATACTTGTTCTTCAGCACTTTGTAGATGGGGCCTAAGGGTTTCATCAATGGGTCAGGTGCTCCTGCCGGGATATCGCGATAAACCCACCATCCGAGTGCCAGACCACCTAAAGAAACTGCGAAGGAAATTAATAGCGGTATCCAGTTGAAAGTAATCGCTTCAGGGTGTTCTGCCAGTGTTTCCCCGACAAATTCATGCACGAAATTTGGAATGAAACCACCGATGAGTGGGAAATCTGCGGGAATGCCTGGCCAACCAGCCGCGATCGCAAACACTGCCAGGATGACCAGAGGTAAGGTCATGGTCCATTTCGATTCGACTGCGTGCTCAGCCGATTCAGTACGTGATTTGCCGAGGAAGGTGAGTGTGATCTGGCGCATAGTATAGAAAGCAGTTAATAGTGCAGCAAACGCCAAAACTATCAAGACTGGCCAGTTAGAATGGGCAAATGCGTCTGCCAGGATTTCATCTTTAGACCAGAAGCCAGCCGTGAGGAATGGGAAACCAGACAACGCCAGACCTCCGATGAGGAAGGTCCAGAATGTGAAGGGCATTTTCTTCCGCAGACCTCCCATGTTGAACATATCTTGGGGGTCGATCTCTTCACCGGTATGGAGGACGCCGTGCTCGACACCATGAATTACTGAACCGGAGCCCATAAACAATAAAGCCTTGAAGAATGCGTGGGTAAAGAGATGGAACGCGGCCGCTACATATGCCCCGATGCCAATTGCTGCGATCATGTAGCCCAGCTGTGAAATGGTGGAATAAGCCAGTACACGTTTAATATCGTTCTGGGCAACAGCGATCGTGGCAGCAAAAAGACCCGTGAAGGCGCCTATGAATGCCATTACGGTCATGGTGAGGGTCGGTTCCCCATGCTGCATTCCAGCGGAAATGATCGGAAATACACGGATCACCAGGTACACACCCGCGGAGACCATGGCGGCTGCATGTATCATGGCTGAAACCGGGGTCGGGCCTTCCATCGCATCCGGCAACCATACATGCAGCGGAAATTGCGCTGATTTCCCAACCGTGCCAAAAAACAGGAACATACCAATCACAACCGCAGCTGAAACACCCAAAATTGGTGCACTGGTTGAAGTGAGCAGATGAAGCGTCTCCTCCGAGAAAATGACATCATAGCTCAAGCTGCCAGCCAGGGTATATAAGTACGCCAAACCGAGCAGCATGATCACATCACCAATACGGGTGGTGAGAAAGGCTTTGATCGCTGCTGCTCTGGCTGACGGCTTTGCATACCAGAAACCGATCAACAGGTATGAACACAAACCCATGATCTCCCAGCCGACGAACAACGTCAGCAGGTTGTTTGAAACCACCAGCACGTACATTCCAAAGGCGAATAAGGAGATAAAAGCGAAAAATCTTGAATACAGCGGTTCAATCGATGGCACTCGATGTTTATGCCCGTATTCATCTTCAATGGTCGCGCCATGTGGTGGTAGCCCGGGCTGATCATGATCCCCTTTTGGCTGCCCATAATTTTGGTATCCGATGCTATAGATAAAGATCATCAAGACGGTGATGGCTACAAAGAAAAGTGTTGCTACCGTGAGGGGATCAACCCACACTCCGATCTGGAACCAGGAGTCCCCGGTGGGAAACCAATTAATCACGGAAGTGAATGGTTCCTCGCCAAGGTGGCCGGAACGGATCGCCAGCGCTGCGATCACCATGCTGCCGACAAATGAGAGCAGTGCTGCAGTGATACCCAAGAAGTGGCTTAGAGATTTACTGCGGTTGGTTAAGAGAATGATCAAGAAAAACGCCAGCAAAGGCGGAACAGGCAGCAGCCAGACAAGTGTCGATGGTTCCATTATTGGCCTCCAATTACCATTTCAAAAGATCGATCTCGTCGGCAGCGATCGTGTTGCGACGGCGATAAATGGCGATGAATAACGCCAATCCAACTGCGACTTCCGCAGCTGCAACCGCAAACACAATAACCCCAAAAGCCTGACCGGTGATCATTTCTGGACTGCGAAAGCGCCAGAAAGCGATCAAATTGATCACAACCGCGTTAAGCATCAGCTCGATACCCATGAGAATAGCAATTGCGTTCTTGCGAGCCAGTACACCATACAAACCGATGCAGAATAGAGCAGCCGCAAATACCAAAAAATAAGATAATGAAATCATGATTTTCCCTCCCAGGCTACTGCGACTGCGCCGATTAAAGCTGCCAGAAGCAGAACCGAGGCGATTTCGAAGGGAATAACATAACCTTCAGGTGATACCAGGGCGGCTCCAAGCACCTTGATGGAATCAAAACCTTGGGGTAGTTCCGGTAAGGTAGTTTGGAAGCCTTCCCAGGTGCTGAGCATCCATACCAGGGAGGTGAAGAGCACTAGTGACATCAAGCCTGCTAACCACCAGCTTTTATTTACGCTGCTGCCCGATTCCTGTTTTACTCTCCGGGTAAGCATGATAGCGAATATCATCAGAATAGCAATCGCACCGATATAGATCACTACCTGAATCACAGTGAAAAACGTAGCGCTCAGCAGTCCGTACATTACAGCAACGCCGAATAACGTGAGAATCAACCAAAGGGCGGCGTGGATCAAGTTGCGAACCGTGACAACCATCACCGCCCCACCCAGGGATACGACTGCTGTTATAAGAAAAATCACCTGCAAAACAGTCATCGCCTTACTCCTGTACTACTAGTTCATTCATTTCAGTCTCTGGAGGTACAGCTGTTGGTCGCTCTTCACCAATCCGCTTGCGCTCCGTGTGCGCATATCTTTTCAGGATCAGCACTGTTCCCAAAACGATCAGCAGGTTGGCACCTAACATCACCAGGATATACCAGACCGTGGGAACTCCAACCAACAGCTTATCCAGGATCGCAACCACGATCAGCAATATTAAAGCCAAAGGAGTAAGAAACTTCCAGTTAAATCCTAGCATTTGATCAATCCGAACCCGTGGGAACGAATATCGAATCCACATGATCAAATAATAGACGATGAAAGCTTTGGCAAATAAATATAGCGGACCGAGGATCGGAACTTGATCGACAAAGGGTCCCCGCCAACCACCTAAAAATAAGGTCGCGATCAAAGCGGATACCGTCAGTGCATGCAGCAACTCTCCTGCATAAAATAATCCAAATTTCATTCCCGTATACTCGATATGGAATCCAGCAACGATCTCTGACTCGGCCTCACTGATATCAAAAGGAGTGCGTCCCAGCTCGGCAATCGAGGAGATGAATAGAATCACAGCCGCAAGGGGCACTATAAAAATGAACCATGGGCTTTGTGCAGCTACAATGGTTTGCATCCCCATCGAACGAGCAAGCAGAACTGGAACCAGAAGAGCGATGATCATGGGAACTTCATATGCGATCATCTGCGCAACCGTGCGAAAAGCGCCGAGTAAGGCGTATTTATTATTCGAAGCCCAACCCGCCATGATAATCCCCAACGTGCCAATTGAGCCAATCGCCACTACGTAAAGAACAGCCACGTTGATATCTGCACCGATAATCGTCGGGGCAAAGGGAACTACAGCCCATAGCAGCAGTACTGTGGCTAAAGCAATTATTGGTGCCAGGTTAAAGATAAATTTATCTGCTCCCACAGGCATAATATCTTCTTTAATCAGCAATTTGATCACATCCGCGATGGGTTGAATGATGCCGTATGGTCCGACGCGATTGGGGCCAAAGCGATCTTGAAATCGAGCCACTATCTTCCTTTCGAGCCAAACCAGCATGATATCGACGATCAATACAAAGGTTGCCAGGATCACCACCCCCAAAACAGCTAGGATTACTGTGATCAAACCTTCCGATAATCCCCAGCCAGACATTATTGTCCTCAGCCATTCAGCAATGGAATTTACTGGATCGCTCATTCCAACTCTCCATGTTAATAATTAACCACCGAAACGAATATGTACAAAAAGGCTGAGGGATATTTTCCATCAGCCTTTTGAAAATATAACCTTAGTCCCCCTATACCCATTCCAAAACACCCTTACGCCATGTGTACAACAATCCCGCAACGAGGATCAGGATGAAAAGCACCCCTTCTAAAACAGCATACATCGGCAGCTGGTCGAATGCTACCGCCCAGGGATAGAGAAACACAATTTCAATATCAAAGATTAGGAAAACAAGTGCAAAGATATAATATTGGGCTTTGAATTGAACCCAGGTTTCCCCATAGGTTTCAATCCCACATTCATATGTTTCAGATTTAAGTGAATTTGGTTTCCGGGGGGCAATCAATCTCGGGATGATTAAAGCGGCAGCTGGAAATAACGGGGCTAAGAGAAGGAAAATTCCAATAAAAATCCAATCGTTAAGCATAGGCGCTCCAAATCTGTCGGGAGGAAGTCAAAATCAGCTCTCCCAGGATTTTTTCACCTCAAAATAGATTTTACCGCTGCACGAGTCAGCTTTATTGGCAATGGGGCACATTTTACCATAAATAAAAAAAACTTTTCATCAATTCCCGAATAAATGTTTCCCGAAAATTCCAGTATAATTTTATAATATTGAATTAAACGGAGGTAAAACAATGAATGAAAGTGTACTCGAACGCTTAGCTCAAGTCAATCCAGACATGGAGATCTGGTGGGATTCGTCACCTTTGGTTTTCGAATCCTGGGTCAAAGATATGGTCGCAAAAGCACCACCAGAGAAGAAGGCTGACCTGGAAGAACAGCTCAACCGGATTTTTGTCCTGGACGATCCAGCCCAAAGCCTGGTGCGCGGCTGTACCACCAACCCACCTCTTTCGTTGGCCGCAGTCCAGAATAACCCACAAGGATGGAATGAGTGGATAGATGATTTGATCGCCTCTAATTCAGGCCTCGGACTGCAGGACTACTACTGGCTCACATATAAGGAAGTTATCCGGCGTGGGGCAGAGATGATGATGCCTATCTGGGAAGCCTCGGGAGGGCGTTTCGGTTACATTTCCGGACAGCTGGATCCCCGTCTGCTAACTGATGTGGACAAGATGGTTGAAACTGCCCAAGAGATCCGGGCAATTGCGCCGAACCTGATGATCAAGGTTCCAGCCAGCACTGAGGGTGTAGAAGTTGTGCGCACACTAACCTCAATGGCAATTCCTACCAACGTCACCACCTGCTTCACCCTGCCGCAAATTTGGGCAGTTGCCAAAGCTGCTGCCGAGGGAGTTGAAATCGCCAATGAAAAGAATGTTGACATGGGCCTCTGGCGAGCAGCAATCACGATGATGATCGGGCGTCTTACCGAACATCCCGCCCTTGATCAGCAGGCACAACGAAGGGGGATTCAACTCACCTGGTCAGATAAGCACTGGTTGGGAATTTACGTTTTCCGGAGAGCTTTTCACTTATTAAAAGATAATGCCCTTCCCAGTAAGATGCTGGCTTGTTCCATGCGCTATGGACCCATCGTTGGTGGAAAAAACCACTTCTGGGATGTTGAAAAAATCGCTGGAGATATTATTTACACTTTGCCGCCCTATGTGCTCGGACCGCTCTTCAATAAATGTGAGGACCTGACGTTCGAGGAGGAAATCCTGTACGATGATGTCCCCTATGAAGTGATCGACAAGATGAGCAAAATCCCTTATGTGATCCAGTCCTGGGATGAAAACGGCATGGAAATCGACCAATTCAACCACCATCCGGCGACCATCACAACTGCCGAAGCGTTCTCTAAAGCCTCAGCTGGCCTGGAGAGTTATGTTGGAGAACGGATGGAAGTTGTCACTGGCAAAAAGGTGGCAAACGTCAGCGAGTGGTCTTAATCGCCGTTCATCTTGATTAAGGCTTTCGTTCACGGGATTCAAGATCACACAGATTAAGGAAGAATAATCTGACTTTTGAGAGGTAAAAACCTTTGCGGTTTTTACCTCTTTTTTCCTCCGTGGAGACTTGACTGGAACGATTAGGATCAGCTTAGAGAGGTTTTTGACCGGGTAGATCACATACTTGCGGCTGATATAATATTTCTATATTTGGGACCTGAACCTTATTCCAGAATTCAGAGTAATCTTGATGTATCCCGTTTGAGTATTAATATTATTGGTGTCTGCTATGGAATATCCGGTCGATAAATCACAATCTACGCGCTGGTGGGATTGGCCCGCGGTTCTACTCCTCACTGCGGCGATCTACGTAGCTGCCACCCGGCTAAATGCAACTCACTGGACAAACGAGTTAAATGTAGTCCAAACCATTTCACTTGTGGGCGTCTTGGCCGGACTGGCGCTTGGGAAAAGCACCTTTTCACCAGGTATCGTCAGGATTTTCGGCTTTGTTTATGGTGCTTTTGTTATTCTCTGGCGGATGGGTCTGACCCTGGGAATTGGGGTGCTCTGGCCGGAAAGAATGATCAGCATGGGCAACCGCCTGCTGATCATTCTCGATCAAATCTTCCAACAAAAACCGGTTACCGATAATTTATTTTTTAACTTGCTGATGGGCATCCTGTTTTGGACATTAAGCATTTATGCCGGCTACAGTCTCACCCGCTATGGAAACCCCTGGCGAGCCATCATCCCGGCTGGTATGGCCATGATCATCATTCACACATTTGATCATTTCTTACCGGTGCGCACCTGGTTCTTAGCAGGTTTTATTTTCCTGGCTTTATTTCTAGTCGCTCGAATGCAGTTTGTAAAACTTCAATATCGCTGGAAGAACAGCGGAACTTATTTGCCACCTTACGTAAGCCTCGATTCTCTGCGCTTGGGATTGATTACAACTATGATCCTGGTCTTGTTTGCCTGGACCGTGCCAGCCATAGCATCAGCGCTTCCACAAGCGGAACAGATCTGGCTAAATGCAACGCGACCATGGATGGATGTGCGCAATTCCCTGAGCAATGTATTCTATTCTCTGCAGGCTTCGGTTGGAGTGGTTACAGATTTCTACGGTGAAAATCTTCCTCTTGGAAGAGGCAATCCGCTCAGCGATACGACCATCATGATGATCGAAGCACCACCCCGATCAGCCTCCAATGTCCGCTACTATTGGCGTTCGCGGGTTTACGACACATATGATCAGGGATGGTCCAGTACACTGCCAGTAGTTGACTTTGTCTCACCAGACGAATTCAATCTTAACTTACCTGAATATGAAAACCGAGCGGTAAGCACATTCTCCATTACAACCATTTTTCCTATCCAGAACCTTCAAACACCTTCTCAACCCGTTTGGGTCAGCCGCCCGGCAAATGCCTATTATGCTGTAAATTCCGATGGTTCTGTTGATCTCAGCCATCTAAAAGCCGATCCGGTCCTGATGTCTGGAGACACATATCGTGCAGAAGCCTCTCTGACCGCTGCCACCCAGAAAGAACTGCGCGAGGCAGGCACTGAATACCCATCATGGGTAACCGCACGCTATCTGCAGCTGCCAGATACCATCACACCGCGCACGATTGAACTTGCGAAAGGGATCGCCTCCGATTTCGATAATCCATACGATATCACCCAGGCCATCACAAATTTTTTGCGTACCAGCTTG
>DATKXE010000506.1:0-4379 GCA_035529195.1 Anaerolineales bacterium | reverse complement strand
GGCAGTCTGGAAATCTGCGGAACAGCGGGAAGGGGCAATCACAGATATCCTTTATTTCAAGCCAAATTCGGAGTAAACACCATGACATTATTAGAACCAGGAAACAACTCTCCTTCAGCCTGGCGAGATGAGATGCCTGTAACAAATCGTTATACATTTGGCGTTGCTGGCGAACGTTTTTTTCGAGCTATCAAGGATGAATAGCGCATCCTTGGGACCCACTGCAGTACCTGCGATCGTATCTATGTTCCAGCTGCTGTATTCTGCGAGCGGTGTTTGAACCAGCTCGATGAATGGGTGGATGTTGGTACTGTCGGTGAGATAGTCACCTTCACCCACTTGTATGTTGACTATGATGGTTCCCCACTCGAGAAACCAAAGACAATCGCCTTCATCAGGTTCGGTGATGGTGGTCTCATACATCGCTTGGTCGCTCCTAATCTAGATCAGGTTGAAATTGGTATGCAGGCTGAAGCAGTATTTAAACCCGCAAGCGAGAGAGAAGGATCTATCCTTGATATCTCACACTTCGAGATTATTAGCAATTGAAATCCCGATTTCCTCCTGGCTGATCAATCTCAAGCAGCTCTGGTGAGACAAAATTTGAGTCCCAAAGCAATCACCCCAAACCTAGGCGAGCTTATTGCCACATTTCGTGGTCGATCAATTGAATTGTCCACTTGGATTTTCTTACTCCTCCCTGGATCTCTAATAATATTTGCCTGCTATATGTATGGCACATACCTTGCAGTGAATATATTTCAACAACATGGTCCAGCGATGGCATTGGCTCGTTCCCAATCCTGGTTTTTGTTAGCAACCATTTTATTAATTTTACTGGCTGCTTATTTCATTTTCCGGATCTTGATCGCTCTCCAACGAATTCAATTATTCGAAGGAGGTTTGAAACTGCATAGTTTCTCCTTGCGCCAGAAGTCTCTGCAGTGGAAAGATTTATCGGGCATATCCTCGTCTGCAACCAGGTTAACCTTCTTTGGGAAACCTATGCGCACAACCCCAACTGGAAAAATATTCCCGATGGATGGAAGACCGATTGACCTTTCTAAGGGTTTTTTAGAAGTTCCCCACCTAATCAAGATTGTAAAATCAAAAATTTACCCTTTAATTTGGCCGCAAATAAAATCAGCAATGCGATCCGGGAGATCAACCCTATTTGGTCCTGTCATTGTCAACCGAGATTTCCTGGAAATATCAAACCGATCAGTCCCTTGGCAATCGATTAACCGCCTCCATACCGAAGCAGGTTTTCTGGTGGTAGAATTGCATGATAATTCTTCCCGAAAGGTGCCGACAATTGATATCCCAAATCTCGAACTCTTACTGAAAGCTGTTGATTGGGGTATCCAGTAACTTCTATGTCGACCATCGTGCCTAGACAAAAAATTCCTTCGAAAATTCTTCCGGCTGTGATCGTTCTTCTTGCCCTGATCAGCCAGGCATGTTCATCAACTCAACCACCCCTGTTATCATTCGAACCAACCCCTCCCCCGCCAACCTCAGAACCATTCAAAATCGATCCTCTGGCGACCGTCACCTTCCGGGTCGAAATCCCTGTCAATACCCCGGCTGGACAGCCCATCCTGCTCAGCATTCTCGATGAAGTTACCGGTTTAGGATTGAATATTTCCCGCAAGGAAATGCAAAAGATCGATGAATCGACTTACTCGATTACGCTTCCATTCCCAGTAGGTGCAAACATAAAATACCGCTATGCCCGACAGGATACTTTCATTGCTGAGGAGCACACCACCCATCAGCAACCGGTTCGCTACCGCATATACAGGGTTGATGGCCCGGGTGTTGTCCAGGATATTGTAGCTACCTGGAGTGATTCAAATTATGCAGGTTCCACTGGTCGCATTATGGGACGCGTGACCAATGCCGAGGATAGTTCCCCGATCCCGAATCTCCTGGTTGCAGCTGGAGGAGCGCAAGCCGTCACCTCGTCTACCGGGGAATACCTGATTGAAGGGATGCCGCCAGGTCTTCATAACCTGGTTTTGTATGCATTTGATGGTGGTTTTCGAACCTATCAGCAAGGCGCCCTGGTTGCTGCCCAATCAACAACTCCCGCAGATGTTCAACTCACGCCAGCTCCTCTTGTCAAGCTCATATTTTCCACTTCCGTACCCGAAGGAACCTTGCCTGCTGTTCCGATCAGGTTAGCAGGCAGCCTTGATCAACTGGGGAATACATTTGCTGATTTATCCGGGGGCATGAATACCATCGCCTCCCGTATGCCTTCCCTCTCCCCCCTACCGGATGGACATTACGCCCTAGAAATCGAACTTCCCTCAGGCGCCTACATCGAGTACAAATACACGCTCGGCGACGGATTCTGGAATTCGGAGTACACGCCCCAAGGTGATTTCCGTTTAAGGACCATGACAGTGCCTGAAGAAGACACGGTGATCCAAGACGCAATAGACAATTGGGGGGGTGCATACAATGCGGGTCCGCTCCTGTTTGACCTGGTTGTTCCTCCGTCCACACCAGACTACGATTTTGTTTCGATCCAATTTTCCCCTTTTGGTTGGACCGAACCGATCCCCATGTGGAAGCTTGGTGAAGATCATTGGGTATATATGCTCTACAGTCCAATCGCCGAACAGGAACAATTCAACTACCGGTACTGCAGGAACGACCAATGTGGTCGCGCCGATGACCAGCAAACCCCAGGAAACAGCAGCCCTGGTCGCTCGATAACCATATCTGATGATCTCCAAACGATCAATATCACTGATTCAGTAGAAGCCTGGCAATGGTTAGATCCGGGGGATGCTACTGCAAATTCCGTAGACATAGAAGCTAATCCTCGCGCAGAGGATTTCATTGCAGGTGTTGAGCTGCAGACTTACTATCACCCGTCTTTAACCCCACGCTTACCGGTAACGTTCCAGGAGATCGAATCCATGCAGGCAAACTGGATTTATCTATCTCCAACCTGGACTTATACCCGTCAAAATCCACCCGTTTTAGAATCAGTTTCTGGAAAAGATCAATCTTGGACAGATTTAAGCCGTGCGAGCGATATCGCGAAATCATATGGGTTGAGAATTGCTTACCATCCAAATCCTAATTTCCTGACAGATAAGGATGAATGGTGGATGTCCTCAACATTGGATTTCGCATGGTGGCAAGTCTGGTTCGAACGCTACAGTAATTTCATTCTCAGTTTTGCCGATAAAGCCCAAATGGATGGTGCCAGTGGTCTGGTTTTGGGAGGTGAATGGGTATCACCTGCGCTTCCTGGTGGATTACTGCCAGATGGTTCTCCTTCAGGTGTCCCTGCCGACGCGGAGCAGCGGTGGCGAGAAATTGTTGCTGAGGTCAGGAATCGCTTTGACGGCACACTTTTCTGGGCTTTACCAGCCACCAATGATCGCATAAACGCACCACCATTTATTGAAGACCTCGATCATGTCTACCTGCTCTGGTCTCGCCCACTAAGCCAAGACTCCGAGGACACTCAAGCCCAACTTCAAACTGCGGCGGCTGAATACCTGGATCAAGAGGTTTTCTTGCTTGACATCAGCCTTGAAATGCCAATCACGATTGCAGCAGCATATCCCTCTGCAGAAGGTGGTCTTCAGGGATGTTTATTTACTGCTTCCGGGGAGGATCAAACTGCCTGCACCAACCCCCGATTACTTGAACCTCCATATCCGGACAATCCCTCAATTCAACTCGATCTTGATCAGCAATCAGCTGCATATTCAGCGCTGCTGCAGGTGATCAACGAACGGGATTGGATCGATGGTTTTGTTTCCCGTGGTTTCTATCCGCCAGCTCAATTACAGGATAAGTCAGCCTCGATTTATGGGAAACCTTCTCAAGAAATCCTCTCCTCCTGGTACTCAAGGCTGTTCCCCTCTTCATCTCCAGAGTGATTTCACCCATATATTTTCCAGTATCCTTCAGGTAAATTTTTGGTTAATTTTCCTCGGCTGATTCTATTTTAATTGACAAATGACGTAAAATTAATAATATCGATTGTGGTATAATCACCACGCCATGGAATCGGAAGTGACATCGCGGCAGCCTCAACCTCTCCCGGACATCGTTCCGGACTCTCCGCCATTGAGCCAGGAAGAACTCCGCCGCCGGCAGATGATCATTGCAGGCGCGATTGTAGGAGCCGTTCTTCTGCTTGCCCTGTTGATCACGATAGTTCTTTACCTGGCACTACCCGATACTAACACGGAAAGAATTCGAGATATCATGATTATCGTCATGGCTCTCGAGTTTATTTTCCTTGGAGTTGCCCTACTGGTATTAATCGTTCAGCTAGCGACATTGATCAACCTGCTTCAAAATGAGATTATACCGATAGTTGAATCTACAAACGAAACAGCCAA
>DATKXE010000505.1:0-10443 GCA_035529195.1 Anaerolineales bacterium | reverse complement strand
GTGCCATTGGGTACGTTTGGCACGGATTGAGCCTGCCGGGGAGTGCCTGGGTTACCATCCTGATCGATCCAACCCGCTTCCTCCAGTAGCAGGTTCGCTTCTTGTGGGTTAAATCGATAAACAAGCACTTCCGGGTTATATAAGGGATGATCGGATGGGATATACGTATTAGGAGCGTCACCGATTCCAAATACCTCATCGTAAAGCGGATGACTTGGATCAAGGTAGGGCTGTTCGAATTCAGGGAGTTGATAGACCGCTTCATTGATCACTCTTTCCCGATCGAGACACATGGCAATCGCTTGGCGGGTGCGCACATCACCAAATATATCGGGGCGGTCACTGCCTACCTGGTAACCATCATCATAATCTCCATGCAACAAGCTGAAATCAAAATGTTCCCAAGCGGGTCCATTAACCGTATGGGCTTGCAGCAAACCCTGCTGATCCATCCCCAATAGCAAATCCAATGCATCTTCCAGCTGTGCATCTTGATCAACCAGGTCACATTCACCGGCCAGGATTTTCGAGATGTTTAATGGCGAATATTCTCCGGTGAACCTGACCACCAATTGGTCAAAGCGCGGCAGACCTTCTTCAGACCGGAAATAGAAGGGGTTTTTACTCATCCGAATTTCTTTTCCGAATTCCCATTTATCAATCTTATAGGGTCCCCACCCAATGGGGTGCCTGGCGGTTTCATCAGCCTCAGCCATTTCAATCACCGGCATATCCCGCAATTGGTGTTCAGGCAGCGGGTGGAAGAAATTTGTCATGTACTTCGGGTCCATAAATCCCGGCAGACCGATCCAGCGGGTTGTACGTTCGTCAAGGGCGACAAAATCCGCGGTTCGTTCAACGAGCGAATGATTTACACACCATTCTAAATTTGATTCGCATTGCAGGGCAATTTTGAAGCTGAAGACCGCATCCGCGGCTGTCAGTGATTCACCGTCTGACCAATGCAAATCCTCCAGTAAAGTAAAATCAGCTGAGAGCTGCGCCATCTCGAGCGGTCTTCCATCAAAGGTTACCGCACATTGCCTCTGATTACAGCCATAAGGACGAACCCGGACACCATCTTTGATCCTGACCACCTCCCCATTATCATCCACCACGCGGTCTCCAGTTTGAACCGTGATAGCTTCAATGCGTGCGTCGCCATCAGCCAAATTAGGTAATTTCTTCAAGGCTACCGGTTTATAAGAATAACTCAAACGATCGATGGGTCCGTCATAGATCGCCTCCATGACGCTGTTCGCAACCAGCATTGAACTCTGGTAGAAGAAAAGCGTATCTGGCTCTGCGCCCAGGCAAATCGTTAATGTGCGCGGTTCAGGAGTCGAGGTTGGCTCTGGGGCTGGGGAAGGAGGAATGGTTGATTCAGGTTTGGGTGGTGGACAGGTGGGACATGGAGCTGCAATCGCTTCAGTTGGTGTGCTCGTATCCTTTGAGGCACATGCAGCTACACCTAGCAAAATAACGATGCATATAAAAGCTTTCCAATAAGTGATCCTATACATGGCGTTTTTCCTGCTTAAAGCACCAAACATAATAAGGATTCAATAGACACGGAAGCTTGCATCCACATTATATTTGAATTATCTATAAAATTACCCCCCAAGGAATCAAGGAAAAAATATCCTCAGAACGAGATTTCTTAGGTTTTACGCTTAGATTGCGTGAACTCCGCGATTGCCTCTCCATTGATGACTGATTTGAGCAGCTATTTTTGCGTTATTCCGCAGCAATCCCAGGTTTGCACGCAGGCTGGCATTCCCGGTCAATTCGGTCACCCTTTGAAGAAGAAATGGTGTAACCCGCTGACCACGGATGCGTTCTTTTTTCGCATCTTTTAAAGCTTGCTTAACAGCTTGCCTCATCTCCTCTTCTGGCATGGCAACCTCGGGAGGCGGTGGAGCTACAACCAGCAGCGCACTTTCTAAACCCAACTGCCAGTGAGTTTTTCCGTATTCAACCACTTCTTCTGGGGAATCTGCTCGATGACTGGTCGGTAAACGGCTCCTGGCAGAATAGAATGCCGGAAATTCGTTGGTTCGATAACCAATCACTGGAATTGCATGGGTTTCCAGGTATTCTAATGTCGCTGGAAGATCCAGGATCGCCTTCGCACCTGCACAGACAACGATTATCGGTGTCCGCGCCAGTTGAGGAAGATCAGCAGAAACATCACCTGGAGGCTGCCTGTGGACGCCTCCGATACCCCCGGTTGCAAACACCTTGATACCAGCTGCATGAGCGACGAAGATCGTGCCGGCGACTGTTGTGCCTCCACTTTCTTCATTAACTAAAATTCGGGAGAAATCCCGCGGGCTGGCTTTATTAAGATCCCTGGCACTCGCCAAATACTCTAGCTGAGCGATATCTAATCCGATATGTATTAATCCATCGATTATCGCGATCGTAGCTGGAATTGCGCCAGTCTGTCGAACTTCGTTTTCTACATCCTGAGCCACTTGGATATTCTCTGGGTATGGAAGCCCATGAGTAATGACGGTTGATTCTAATGCTACCAGAGGTAAACCCATGGATTGGGCTTTGGCGACCTCCTTAGAAATGCGGAGAAAAGGTTTGAGTTTTGGAACCATAAGAAATCCTTACCATAGGGATTTATCGATTTATGAAGTTTAGATCACTAAATTATCGTATAACAGCTCCAAAGATAAATCATCGACGACTGTGCCTCGGTGTCGTAAAGTTAGTGAAGCTGCAGTAACCCCCAATCTGACCGCTTCATCGAGGGAGATTTGGTTCAGTAGAGAATATATCACTGTCGCGTTCAAAGCATCTCCCGCACCAGTTGGATCGACAATCGCTGTTTTTGCTGATGTGATAAATCCACTCATTTCTGATGTAGCATACACAACACCAATTTCCGCTAATGTGACCAGAACAATATCAATACCTTGAGCCACCAGGCACTTGGCAGCCTCCAAGGCATCCTGGGGTTGTTTATTTTCGAAAGCTTGGTCGCACAATACACTTGCTTCCCCACCGTTTGGTGTGATCAAACGCAGGCGACTCAAGAAGGGGAGCAAGCGATTCGCTAAACCGGTAGAAGTCGGATCTGCACAAACCGGGATGCGGGCTCTGCGAGCCTGAGCAAAGATCGATCGCAGGGTATCCTTGGGCAAATTTGCATCAATGAAAACCAGTGAGGCTTGCATAAATAATTCCGCGTGGACTTTTATGTAATCTGGAGTCAATGATTGAGTTGCGTTCATATCATCTAAGGCAAATTGCAGCCTCCCCTTTGCATCGATAATACCGAGGTACGTCCCGGTCGGATGGTCAGGAGTGCGGAGGACATGGCTGACATCCACCCCGGCTTGGACTGCTTGGGCCAATAATTGTTCCCCGTTGTGGTCATCGCCAACAGCCGTTAGCAGGATTGTCCTTTGACCGAGGCGGGATAAATTTTCTGCAACGTTTCGCGCAACTCCTCCAAATGATGTGCGGATATTTGCTGGATTTGAGGTACCAACCTCCAAATCGCCATCCAGACGGCCGATCAAATCAACACCGGCGCCGCCAACCACGATCACAGGCTTGTTGGGTGCGGGAGAGAAGTCCTGATCCACGCTACAGATCTCCTGCATAATGGGAAATCACATGCGCCAAATGGGTCCAGACGTCTCTGACCCTGCGTGCGGCTTGGGTATCTGATTCATCCCGCCGATCAAAAGCTTCCAGTGCCAGGTGAAGTTTGCCACGGTAACCCTTGACCAAGGTCACCAAACTCATTTTTCGCATATCCTGGTCAGCCGTATCGATTTGGCTGAAATTATCCAGGGGCGTATCGCGAACAATAGCCAGCATCTGTTCCGTCCAGCTGGAGGCGGAAAGCGACTCAAGCACGGCATCATTCCCCCGGGCGAGATTTTCGTAAGTAATGCGCCACGCTTGCAGATGACGTTCCGGGATGATATCCGTTGGAAAATCCCAAGTCCCAATTCCTATCCAGCGTAATTCAACACCCTTATTTCTTACCCGGGCCACAAAATTACTGTAATCGTAAAACAGATCACTTATCCCTGGCCGGGGAACAAATGGAGGTGGGTCCGGAACATCAATCTCAAAATGGTCTTCCATACCGGCTAAGCGGTCAGCTTCTATCTGTACTTCAGCAAAGTTTTTTGAAGCCTGTTCCAATTCTGGACGACCAATCGCAGCTAAAAACTCACTCAATGTATGCCGCGCGATGAAGGCAGCAATTTCACGTTTGATCTGAGCCGCCATAGCATCCGTCCATGATTCTCGGCTCAGATCATAAACCAGGGACTCAACTGCTTCTTGGTTAAATGGATAGGGTTTTTCAAGTGTAGATTCCTGACCATCGCGACGAACACTATATATAACCCGCATATTTTTGACTTGAATTAGTATCCCATCTCTCGTTCGGGCATGAACCGAAATCTCCTGCACTTGGTCGCGCAGATCTATCACACTCCTTAAGCGCTCAAAACTACCTAAGATCCTGGCACCATCATTTTCAGTCTCGTATGCCGCACGAATAAATCTCATAAAGGCAGCCAGCAAACCCTGTGATCTGGTATGAATTGGTTTCCCGGTAGATTGGTCTGATTTAGAGGCGTTTGAAATTTTAGAAATGGTCGGACCGATCACGTGGGGTGTACCCCCTACCTGCTCAAATAAGGCTGCATTCTCAAGATACACCCTCACCTTGCCGGGTCCTCCAATTAAGAACATGGGAGATTTCTGGTCTTTCAGATTAACATCACCATCTTTAATATCTAAAACATCGTATTGACTGGCAAAAGCAGATTGGCGGATGAATCGCTCAGCAATGCGTACATTCTTCAATTCAAAGATGTCATCCAGGTAGATCCCGGCTGCCCGGAAAGCAAGCCAAAATACAAAAGCACCCACCAGAACATGCTTAAACACATCTGCCGCAAAAAGTGCTCGGAACGGATATAACACAAGGCTGAGCATGGGATCGCTCTTGGGCACATAAGGATGGAGAATATATGCCAGGATTGCCCAGGAGATGCCCCCAACCAAAATCAAGCTGGCCCGTCGGTACGAGGCCGCACGCAGGTTGGGTGCAACAAGCGCACAAACCAGATGCGAGACTACACTTTTCCAAATTGATCGAGCGAGTAACCTGGCGTACAAAGAGTTACCTCCTGATCCATTCCAACAGTTTTAATATTTCGGATTCCTCATTGGTCAACCAATGGTGGAGTCTTGTATTGCGAGTGAGCAGCTGCTGCGTACTGGAAACCAGCATTTCTAAGCTGGTTGTCAAATCTGGACGCACCTGGTTGTCAAAGGGAAGCAATTCCCCATCATCATCGACGATAGCTTCACTTAAATTCTGTGACACAGCAGATGCAAAATCTATCAAAGCTGATTCTCTGCCAATTTCAGTGCTCAGGTTGCGTTTAATTTCAACCACCTCACGTTCCGCAATCGCGCGCTCCAGCCAACTTGACAACCATTGCTGGACCAATTGTGATTCCACAATCCTTGGGAAACGGAAACCGCTGATCGAGACATCCTTAATTCGGACTCCCATCTCTTCAAGGATTTGAAACTCCCGGCTGATTTGAGTTTCAAGTGTCTCCTGACCATAATCATCCAATCTTGGAACTTCTGCTTGGGTTAAGCGCATTTTCACCATGCGCAAGATTATTTCCAACCTGGTTTCACCACCAGAGGCTGCATTTATAGTGTTTGGATCTTCGCTATCCTCTAGGGTCCTTTGGTCAGAATCCGCTGAAGTTGTGAATAAATCCATTAATGTAAATTTACCCAGGTATTCTCGCCAAAGGTCAACCGCCAATAGTGCTGGAACCTCGAACCAGGGGACATTGCGCAGATCGTTAGGAACCACCCCTTCCCGGGTGATCGCCAGCTGGACTGACCGGGTATTGAAACCAAATCGAGAACCACCTTGACCGGGTAGATTTTTCGTCTTTACAATTGCCAAGATATTGGGGATGATCTCAACACCATCTCGCGTTAAGCCACTGGTTTCTTTTCGCCGTTCTTGTCTCGCCTGGTATTCCTTTTCATCTTCTCTTCTCTTATTCCATGGGGCAAATGGATCATCTGCCGGAAGGGGTCCAAGAGGTGGCAACGGGCGCACCTGAGTATGCAAATCTATCGCTTCCTGATGAATAAACTCATCCCCCTCAGTGAACACCACACCAGGGCCAACAGCCCGTTTGAAAGCGGTTTTGGTTCGCAGCATTGCCGCGCTGGCAGTATCCAGCAAGACTACGCCAGGACCTTTGTGTTTTCGTTCTCCCAGTTTTTGAATCAACTTCCCGTTTTCAATCCGGATTGCTGGACCATGCGAACCGGTCAGATATCTGAGCAACCGATTGAAGGCCGCACGCCTTTCACTCAGACTGTTCAAAGGCAGAACATATTGTGCAAAAAAACCTAACCAGACCAATAAGCCACACCCACCGATCACAAATATATCGAAGAATGCTTGCCGGACAGTTCGAGCGCTTTTTTCTTTACCTGGTCTGCCGATCACCGGGAATTGGTCTTCCACAACCTGCTTTACAGGAGCCATTCCAGGAGTTTCGTACAAACCTGCTGTCACGGCTGTTACGCCTTTGTCAGCAGTTATGATCTCAAGACCGCGGTCTCCTTTGGCCACATAAATGTAAAAGTTTCCCGGAATCCCTTCTGCACCTGTTCTCCATTCGGTATCCAGATCAAGGCTGTTCCCATCTAACTGCACACTTGACACCAGAGCGGGATCAAAAGGATTGAGGATATTAATTACTTGAACACCAGCTTCCCCATCGGCAACAAATAAATATGTCCCCGAAATTGTCAGGTCAAGAGCGGTGCCCGGGGTATCCACGTAAGCGATGGTTTCTGGTGCTACAGGTTTGGTTATATCAATTACCCAGAGTCCATTGGACCCATCTGCCAGGTAAGCATAATCGCCCGAGACAACCACGCTATTGGCATTTTTGAATTGGTCGATTATGCTGGTAGTTATCGGATCAAGGGGATCCGCGACGTTAACGGTCATCAAGCCTGCTTCACCATCAGCAATATAGGCATAATTATCGGCAACGTAGACATCTCGAGCAGCACCTGAAGTTTGATGACTGCTTAATAAATTTACATTGGTGGGATCACTTACATTGGCAATATACATCCCAAAAACGCTATCTGTGAAGTACGCAATATCCTGTTCCACAAATACGGCATTAGCTCTACCTGCAGCTGCGAGTTCACCTAAGTTATACAAATCATTGACCTGCTCAATATTAACCGTCTGCAAACCGATTGAATCAGCGAGATACGCCACAGAATCTTGAATGGCGATATCCTCCACAATACCTCCCTGATCATAATGACCCACTTGTTTGAGGCGTTGTGGATCAGAGATCTCTGCAATCCGGATACCGCTATCCAAATCAGTCAAATATGCAAAATCTCCTTCGACTGTGACGTTCCTGACGATGCGGGGAATATCATAAAATCCGATTTCTACTGGCGCTGCTGCATTTGAAATATCAATAATGCGCATTCCGCGCGTGTTGTCAGCGATAAATATTTCTTGCCCCTTGGTTGCAAGTGCGTAAGCTTCCCCAGGCGTATTGTACACACCGACTTCGGAAATATTTTCAGGATCGGATATATTTACAATTCTTAACCCCCAGCTGCCGGTTGCCAGATAGGCACTTTCGCCGGATATATTCACATCCAAAACAGTTTCATATCCGGTGTAGGACCCGACCTCGACTGGAGCTTGGGGATCGGTCGCATCAATCACCCGTAATCCCCCATCTCCATCGGCGAGATAGGCAAGAATCACAGGTTCAGGAGCAGAGGTTGCTCTCACCATGACTCCATAGACAACCCCTGGTGTGTCGTATGCACCTACTTCAGCAGGTTTAGTGTTATCGAGAATGTTTATTATCCGCAGTCCAGACTCACCATCGGCGATATAGGCATAATCACCCAACACCGCAATACCGGTGGCATTTCCAGGTGTCTCTTCTGAACCCATCGTCACTGGTTGGGAAGGGTTTGCCATGCTGATGATTTGCAGACCACCAGAACCATCAGCAAGGTAGATATGTTGATCAGCGATGGCTACCTGGTGAGCTTCACCTGGTGAGTCAATCACCGCGATTTCTTTCACTTCCAAATCAACTGTACCGGGTGATTCGAGAGATAAAATCCGCACACCAGATGAACCATCAGATAAAAACACGAAATCGCCAGAAACAGTAACACCTTTCGCCGCCCCAGGGCTATCATAATCTGCAACTTCTACCGGCACACCCGAATCGCTTATGTCGATAACTTGCAGTCCTTGGTTGGCGTTAGCCACGAAAGCATACATTTCATTGACATCTACAGATTGTGCGTTTCCCTGCTGTTGTTCCGTGCTTGAAACTCGCTGGAGAGATAAATCTAATTCCACATCCATGACATGCAGCGCACTATCCCTATCGGAGATATAAACGCCGCCTTTATTTATATCGACCTGATTAGCGTTTAAAAAATCGGAGAAAAAACCTACCTGTTCGATGGCATTCAATTCAGATATATCATAGACCAGTAATCCATTCTGCCCATCAGCGAGGAATGCAATCGTATCCAGATTGACTGCCACATCTTGGAGGTTGCCAGGAGTATCAATTGTCGTCAGGATTGATGGTTGCTGCGGATTCGAAATGTCAATAATTGTTAATCCGTTTGAACCAGTTGCCAGGTAAACCTTGGTCTTAGAAATATCCATATCTTGGATTTCCGCCCCAACATCCAGTACTGCCACTTCTTCAGGTTGGAATGCCTTTGATATATCAACCACTCTGAACTGGTTCTGGTTATCCCCCAAATATGCATATTTTCCCTGAACAGCAACCTTTCGCACATTACCATTGATTGGGAAACTGCTGATTAATCTAGGCGAAAACTTATCCGTAACGTCGATGGTCAGCAAGCCAGATTTCCCATCGGCGAGATAGACAGTGTTATTGATTACACTGACATCTTCCGCATAACCGGGAGTATCATAAGCACTGATCTCCCTCGGAGAAGATGGATTAACAAGATCAATTATCCGCAAACCTGCACGGCCATCTGCAACATAAGCGTACTGATCAGAGACTGCGACTCCATTGGCATTACCGGTTGTGTCAAAAGAACCGATTTCATCTGGCTGTTCTGCTAGTGATACATCCACAATAACAAGACCAGCCCGACCCAGAACCATATAAGCTGTATCCCCGATAACTGTCAGGTCATTAACCGGTTCTGCAGGTCGAGCGAGGAAGATGTAAAAACCTATCACCCCCAGAAAAACGATGAGGCTAAGTCTCCAAGGACTGCGCTGGTGTGGTTGTTCGCTCATGTTGGAATGATTGTATAACAAAACTTGTAAATTTGGAAATTCTCTTCAAAGCTGGTGCTGAAATCCACCTAAGAATTGTTACAATTAGAAAGGCCGAACCACAATTTACTTGCGAACACAGCATCCGATTTGGATGAAAAATAACATTCGGAAATTTACTAATATCCAATAGAATTAATGGGCACATTAATTGCACCGCGGAATAAGCTATTCTGATATGAAGATGGAACCAGTTCGATCGGTCAAGCCAAATTTAATAATTCTTGCCTGGAGAGATTACCAATGACAGAATTTGTTGGAAAAGGAAAGGTTGCCGTATTAAAAACCACACCGGAAACGGTATTTGATGATATAGAAGAATTAATGAAGCTGGCTGGTTTTCAAGCCGCACTACCGAAGGATATTCAAACCGGATTGAAAATCAACATTTCCTGGCAAACCTGGTATCCAGCCTGCTCTACAACTCCCTGGCAATTAGAAGGCGTAATCAAGTCCCTGCAGAATGCAGGATACCAGGACCTGGTGGGAGTGCACAATGACACGGTGGTTGTTAACACAGAGCATGCAGAGATCAACAACAAACACAAGCTGATCACCGATCGCTATGATATCCCCTGCTTATACCTCTATAATGAAGATTTCGAGTGGATCGAATACCAACCGAAGCACCCCCTCCTGGTGCTCGACAAGGTATATCCGGATGGTATTTTCATTCCTAAAGACCTGATTGGGATGAATATAGTCCACCTGCCAACAGTAAAAACCCATGTATTCACCACGATCACTGGAGCTATGAAAAACGCGTTTGGTGGGTTACTGCACCGCAACCGCCATTGGACGCACGCCGTGATTCATGACACCGTTGTTGACCTGCTCGCTATCCAGCAAGATATTCACCCTGGTATTTTCGCAGTAATGGATGGCACTTTCGCAGGAGATGGACCTGGTCCAAGAGCGATGCGCTGGCATGAGAAGAACATCTTGCTGGCCTCAGCTGACCAGGTAGCAATCGACGCAGTGTCTGCGAAACTGCAGGGATTCGATCCGCTCAGTCTGCG
>DATKXE010000504.1:0-3306 GCA_035529195.1 Anaerolineales bacterium | reverse complement strand
CAGGTTGTTCCGCTAACAGTTCCAGGCAGGTCAACTAATAGAATGACAGGCGCATTTGGTGTTAACGTGTTACTTCCATCAACGCGGATGCCGACCTCATTTCTATAGATGAGATTGCGAGTAATTGTGGTGCCTTGAGCTTCAGCAGATTGGATATCAATACCAATTCCGTTGTTGACTATAATGTTGTTTGGCCCAAAAGTATTTCCAATTGTTTTCCCCTCAACATAAATACCCGCCTGGCGATTGTTGCCCTTGATATTCTCAAATTCGACACCAATCTGGTTCCCAGTGATGGTATTGAACCGTGTTTCTACCAACGCGATACCATAATTGTTCCCACTGATTAGGTTACCCTGACCTAGCGGTCCTAAGCCTGTTTGAGGATCCCCACCAATCGTATTGAAGCCAGCATTCTCCCAGACAATGATCCCGGGTCGCGAGAAATTGATAATATGCAGCCCTTGGATAGTGTTCCATTCAGAGGTTATGGCTAAGCCAGCAGCTCCTGATCCACTACCATCCAAAATCACCCCGGCATTACTTGCGTCAATGATCAAAAACCCTTGCCCGATCTCCGGCAGTCCTGACTTGATAGATATGGTTGCCGGATCTTCTGGATCGAATACATCCGGATCAAAGGCGATCTTGTCGCCTGACTTCGCGTTGGTCAATGCCTGTCGAAAACTACCCGGACCGCTGTCAGAGGTATTTTCAACAAGGATGACCTTCTCTTGTGGGAGATGCATTTCGGTTTGCGTCCCGACCTCTATTGGGGAAGAATTGCTGAACTTGATAATGTTTGGATAGTCTTTCACCATCAGGTTTTGGATCACAAGGTCTTTGTTGACGTTCTCCGAAACCAATTCCTGTTCAAAGCCATAATACACATCAATACCAGTCGAGGTATCCGCTGAAAAATTTCTAATGGTGAGTGTGAAATTTACGCCAGGATCTTCTTCGACGGCGATGTCGTTTGTCCACAAGGCAAGAAGTAAATCGCCATTAGTTAAGGTAAACCCGTATGCTCTCAGGTGATCAAATTCTTCACTTGTTTCCAGCGACAATGGGATATCGACTGGCTCAGCCCCGGCCAAAACGTTGTTCAGGTTACGGATGGGAGCCATAAACGGAGCTTGCCAAAAGGTGTTGATCGTCACGTTGACGCCTAAAGCACGGTGTTCTGTGATTGCCCGGGTTTGATATTTCGCTGCGATGGCTGGGTCTGTTGGGGGACCGTTATCCCAGTTTTTCTCGTCAATGCCAACCCACAAGATCTCATCTGCAAAGAATTCCCCTTCAAATCGACGGGAAGAGGCAAATTCCTGAAATGATCGAACAATCTCAGGATAGTGTTGGTAATAAGGATCGCTCGGAATATTGTCATAGAGTGGGTGCCAAGAGTAACCTTCCACCTGCACTTCTTCGAAGTTTACAGTCTGGATCAGCCCAAATAGGTACCCAAAATTCAGAATACTGCGCTGGTATTCACCATATCCCGGATAATCATTCAACCATCCTCCACTGACAGCCCCCATGATGATTTTTGCATCGGGATCAACCTCTCGAATTACTTCAACCGACCTTTCTAGCATTTCAGCATACTTCTCGACACTCATGTATAAAGGCTCATTCAATATCTCATAATACTGGATTCGACCCTTGAAGTGGGACGTAACGAAATCGAGATACTCAAGATAGGTGTCAATTTGTTCCTGATTCTCGAAGTCGGGAGGAAATGGCAACCCGGCTCCCCGCGGTGTGGTTAGTATGAGCTTGATCCCATTTTCGGCGTATTCGGTAATCGTTTCATCTACTTCTGGGGAGAGTGTGTTCAGGCGAATCGGAGGCACTTGCTTATTGGGGTCAAATAACCCACCAATGCGGATGCGTTTGAATCCATTTTTGTAGAAGAAGTCTGAATTTTCGTATAATTCATAGGTTCCAGTCCAGGCACCGATGTTGTTGTCTGGAAGGAATTGAGACGTTTCAGTAACCAATAAGAAATTAGGCGTATTATTGCCTTGTTGGAATACCATATGGTCACCTGTAATTTCGAAAAGGTTATCGGGCCCTGAAGGTTCGCTGGAATTATCCTCTTCGGGCTGGATTGCTGGCTCTACAGACACAATATTCGCATTGGGCTCATTCGGTGAGGATTGGCAAGCGACAAGCAACATTAGAACTAGCAAGATTGTGATAAGTTTATTTCTCATTTTATCTCCCTTGACTAGCATAGATAGCAATTTTCCTCCATGTTACCTCAAATCAATATGAGACCGATGTTGATATGGGTGCTCGATTTTGGCATCCGATGTACCCAGAGATATTGGCATTGAATCAGATTCAATATCATTGAATCCTTATAAAATCATTCCCAACAATGATTAAATAATAAAGGTTAATTGTTATTAAAGATTATACAACTGAAAGAAGACTTGGATTCTTTTAAAAGATGGAGAGCGAACCTCTAGAGAACCAATCCAAAATTGTTGAGAAAAGGATTCGAACCTTAAAGCAATCTAATTGAAAGATAGGTACTCTAATTTATTATTAATAAATAAATATTCCCCTTATCTTCGGATATCTTTTTTAGCCCAAATCCCATAGACGTAAACTGGAAATCCTAACCTTCGGATTGAGTTTATGGTTAGAGGACTAGTTATCCCCTGCTCATGATTTTGTAATAATCTGAATTTTGTCATACCCCCAGATGTGGCAATTTATGCCAATTTTCAGTATTTTACACCAGGTATGAGGGTATTAAAAAAGATAGCGAGGGCTTGAAACGCTCCTGTGGAGCGTTCAAGGGCATCTTCCTATCCTGTTAAATGAAAGATGGCGAGGGAGGGATTTGCGAAGCGGAGCGGAGTCCCCGTGCTTTTCCGGGGATCCCACGACCAAGGGCTTATGAGTCCCCTGCTCTTCCACCAAGCTTCAATACCCCCGCAGGTGGATATTTTCATGGATTCTAATACTTTTAGCCTATATATGGCGGTTGGTAAATTTCAATAATCCTATGCTTTATCATAAATCAAGGTTTTTTATGAGTGATGAACCTATTGATTAAGAGCCTTTAATCAGCAAGCTCTTGGTGTCCATTTTGTCCACCCTGCCTGCCCTCCGAAGGATGGGTTTCATTACAATTGCGCCGTTGTTGCACCAGGAAAAGCAGCTTGAATTCATGCTCGCTTATAAACGATATGGTTTAGCACATAAAAGGAAAACTGTATAATAAATAAGCTTTCATTTTTTATGAAAAAGCGGATTAAAGGGAGAAAAGAGGATGAACATGAACGATACATG
>DATKXE010000503.1:0-11775 GCA_035529195.1 Anaerolineales bacterium | reverse complement strand
CCTCAGAACCATATAAAACATTCTTAATCATCAGACGTGTTTAAGTCAAGAGAAAGGAATTGCTGAGCCTCAGGAAGGCCAACCGAATCCCCGAAAATATATTGGTTGGCATGCTCCTAATGCACTAAATAGACAGTAGTACATTCTTCCATTAGGGAATGACATCACCGGTTGATCTCAGGACTCACAGCTGATAAGGTTATTGTATAATCATTGTATGGATACAAAGATTGCCCCTGGCAAATACAGGGCAACCATTTTTGAAACTAAGACCTTCCTGGCCATAAAAATTTTTCCTGCTCTACCCACAAATCCAGTTCGAATTAATATCTGTCCTGATCCCGCATCACATACCAGCAGAATTACTCGCCCATATACCCAAAGTAATTCAGCTTGAGAAGATCACCGTCACCTCACGGAGATTGATAATGTTCAACCAGAACATCGATCATGAAAAGATCAACACCATCGAACGGCATATCTTGGATGAGCAGAAAAGCCATCCAGAAGCCACCGGCACCTTAACTTCTCTACTCTATGATATCGCCCTGGCAGGAAAAGTCATTGCCAGCCAGACTTCACGCGGTGGTTTGGCCGAAATCCTGGGTAAAACTGGAAGCACTAATGTTCAAGGTGAGGAAGTGATGAAACTTGACGACCTGGCGGACCGCATGATTTATCGACTCAATGATCATACCGGTCGCCTGGCAGTCATGGCCTCCGAGGAACAGGAAAGCTTCCTTCCGGTTTCACCAGGTGTTCCGACGGGAAGATACGTTCTGCTTTACGATCCCCTAGATGGCTCTTCAAATATCGATTACAACGTCAGCATCGGCACAATTTTCGCTATCTACAAACGCAAGAGCGAGAGCGGACCAGGCACATTGGACGACTGCTTGCAGAAAGGTCGCGATCTGGTGGCAGCTGGTTACCTGGTGTACGGAGCCAGTACAATGCTGGTTTATACATCGGGAATGGGAGTACATGGCTTTACACTAGATCCGTTTGTTGGTGAATTCCTGCTGACACACCCCAATATCCGCATACCTGAAACACCCAAGTACTACAGCGTCAATCAAGGGTACGAGAAATACTGGAGTGAAGGAGTACGTCGCTACACAAAATACCTCCAGGGGGACGAACCAGATAGGAATGGGAACTACCAGCAAGGTCTTTCCATGCGTTATATCGGATCGATGGTCGCAGATTTTCACCGCAACTTGTTGGCAGGCGGAATTTATTTCTACCCCTCAGATTCAAAAGATTCCCGCTACACCACTGGAAAACTTCGCCTGTGTTATGAAGGCGCACCGCTTGCATTTATCACCGAGCAGGCAGGTGGCAGCAGTTCAAACGGCAGTCAGAACTTACTCGACCTGACTCCAGATTCACTCCACCAGCGAACCCCCATGTTTATTGGTAATCGAGACCTGGTGGATAAAGCCGAAGAATTTATCCAATTCTACGATAAGCAGGAGAAATAGATGATAGAAGTAGCTATCTTTTTGGAAGGTCAAAATGGTTTAAATTGGCCCCGCTGGCAACGCATTGCTGGAGCAGTTGAAGCGCTGGGATATGTAGGTCTTTACCGCTCAGATCACTTTACTAATATGAATCCCCCGGATAAAGATTCGCTTGAATTGTGGGTTTCCTTGACTTGGTTGGCCAGCCACACAGACCGGATTGAATTCGGCCCACTGGTGTCGCCAGTTTCCTTCCGGAATCCGGTTTTTACTGCTCGCATGGCAGCCGCAGTAGACGACCTTTCTGGCGGCAGGCTGATTTTAGGATTGGGTGCCGGATGGCAGGAACGAGAACATACCAATTATGGTTTTAATTTGCTGGAGATCAATGACCGTTTCGATCGTTTCGAAGAAGGTCTTAAGGTCGTCAACCTCCTGCTGAACAACGACCAGGAAAGTGAATTCAATGGTCAGTACTTCCAAATAAAGGAGGGAATATTGCTACCGCGCCCACAGCGTGCTGGTGGACCCCCGTTATTAATTGGCGGTAATGGACGCAAGCGCACATTACCAATAACCGCACGTTATGCCGCGCATTGGAATGCTTTGATGACCACCCCAGATGAATTTGAAATACTCTCCCAGCACCTGGATGGATTGCTTGCGGAACAATCCAGGCAGCCAACTGAAGTGAAGCGCTCAATGATGGTTGGATGTATCTTTGGACAAGACGAAACCCAGCTCCAGGAACGCGTTGCAGCCAGAACCAAAGGTGAGCGCAGTGCCGAAGATCTACGCCAGCGGGGTGTGGTCGTCGGTACCGCAAACCAGATGGCTGAGCAAATTGACCGGCTTGCCCAAGCAGGCGTCCAGCGTGTCATGCTGCAATGGATCGACCTGGATGATATAGAGGGTCTAGAAATCATTGCCCAGCAAGTGCTTCCGCAACTGGTTTCAAACTAAAACTTTCATTTCGTTGCATGAAGATCATGCTTTCTGGTGAAATTCTATGATGATAAACAAACGATTTAGATTGCTTTTGATAATTACGCTGCTGCTGGGGGTCAGCTTGGCTTGTGAATCGTTTTCTGCTATCAACAGAGACTATGACGAGGTGCGCGGTACAGCCGGGGCGTTAGCTACCCAGGCTGACCAGATCATAACTCAAGCAAAGGCCATTGCTACCCAATTTGGAGAGGATGAGATGGTTGCTACTGCAAGGGCGATCGCCACACAACAAGGACCCGGATTGATCGCTACCGGGCAGTCCTTTGCAACCCAGGCTTCAGAACAAGGCTATTTACAAACAGTCGAAGCCCTCGTTACCCAAGGACCGCGTGATTTACTTCCAACCTTCCAGGCGGTCGCAACTCAATACCTTTACCCTGCTCCTCCACCAGAAGATATTCCAATCATGACCCCTGGAGAAGTGAGCAATTTATTCACCAATCAAGCCACAATATCTTACTATGCCCACCTTGAGTTGCCCTCGGTTGTCACTTTTTATCGCAACGCGATGCCGCAATACGGATGGACGGATGTGTCTGATGATAAATCGATCCGGGAAGAAGCTGCGGTATTAAAATTCTTCAAACCAGAACGCATTGCTTCAGTAACCCTGACTGCCAATCCCCTCAACCAGCAAACAATTGTGTTAATCACGATCACCAATCAATAATTCCTATGAGCATGACTGAATTCTTCAACCCGCGCACAGTAGCAGTTATCGGCGCCTCCACCAACCCTGATAAATTAGGTCACGCAGTGGTGGAGAACCTGGTTTCCGGTGGTTTCACACAAAAAGGCACTGTTTACCCGGTTAACCCTAAAGCGACGGAGATCCTTGGGCTGCCGGCTTACCCGTCAGTTCAGGATATCCCTGGTTCGATCGATCTGGCAGTGATCGTGATTCCCTATAAATTTGTCCCCGATGCTTTACGAACTTGTGGGGAGAAGAAGATCCCGGCTGTGATCGTGATCAGCGCTGGATTTCGAGAAGCTGGGAGAGAAGGTTTGGACCGGGAATTAGAGCTGATCGAAATTGCCAGGCAATATGGCATCCGTTTGATCGGCCCAAATTGTTTAGGTGTGATCGACACATTCACTCCGCTCAACGCATCCTTCGCAGCTGGTACCCCGAAAAAGGGACCCATGGCGTTCATGTCCCAGTCTGGTGCCTTAGGCACCGCAGTTTTGGACATCTCCCTGGCCGGTCGCTTGGGATTATCGAAATTTGTGAGTTTGGGAAACAAAGCGGACGTGGACGAGATTGATTTATTAGAAGCCTGGGCGGATGATGTCAACACGAAAGTGATCATGATCTACAGCGAAGGGATGAACAATGGTCAGGAGTTCATTAAAACAGCCCGTAAAGTAACCGCCAAGAAGCCTGTGGTTGCGATTAAGTCCGGTGTTACCCAAGCGGGGTCACGAGCCGTGTCTTCACATACGGGTTCCCTTGCGGGTTCAGAGCAAGCCTATCATGCTGCTTTCCGCCAGGCAGGCGTACTGCGCGCCGACTCGATGCAATCTTTGTTTGATATCGCTTTAGCACTCGGCTACCAACCTTTATTAGAGGGTGACCGCATCGCCATCATCACGAATGCGGGTGGTCCGGGAATCCTGGCCACCGACGCTCTCGAGCGCTCAGGTTTATCCCTGGCCCGCTTCGAAAATGAGACCATTTCAACCTTAGGACAGTACCTGCCAGATGCAGCCAGTGCTGCTAACCCGGTGGATGTGCTTGGAGACGCGCGTGCAGATCGCTACCAGTTGGCATTGGAAACGGTCAGTGCAGATCCAAACGTGGATGGTCTTATGGTGGTGCTGACTCCGCAAGCAATGACAGAAATTGAAGCCACCGCCGATGCGATCGGCAAAGTGGCGCAGTCGATCAGCAAACCAGTGATCACCAGCTTCATGGGAGAGGCGAAAGTAAAGCCCGGAATTGACCGGCTGGAGAAATTCGGGATACCCAACTATCCCTTCCCAGAACGAGCAGCCTTGGCCTTTAAAGCGATGTCGGATTACCGTGGGATTCAATCTCGTTCAGCACCGGAATATGTACAATTCGAGGTTGATAAAAAGAGGACTCAGCTGGTTTTGGATACTGTGAGGCAGGCAGGCCGTCTCTCCATCGGTGATTCTGAAGCTCGGCAGATATTAACTGCGTATGGTATGAAAATACCTACTTCGGAGTTGGCAGCCACACCTGACGAGGCGGTTGAGACAGCCAACCAGATCGGCTACCCTGTCGTACTCAAGATCGCCTCCCCGGACATCTTACATAAGACTGATGTGGGTGGGGTTAAGGTTGGGCTCAGCAACGCCGAGGAGGTGCGGGATGCCTTCGAGTTGATGGTATACCGCGCTCAACGTTATCTTCCCCAAGCCCATCTGTGGGGATGTCTGGTCCAGCAGATGGTGCCAGCTGGTGGCTTGGAAGTACTGGTGGGTATGAATCGGGATCCCCAATTTGGTCCGCTGGTGACATTCGGTCTGGGTGGGATCTATGTTGAAATCTTAAAAGATGTCACCTTCCGCATTGCACCTTTTGCTGTTCAATCCGCAGAAAAGATGCTGTCCGAGATCCGCGCCCGAGCCTTGCTGGATGGCGTACGGGGAAAACCACCGGTTGACAAGGCTGCCATAGTGGATACTTTATTACGTATTGGGCAGCTGGTGCAGGATTTCCCGGAGATCGTGGAATTAGATATCAACCCGCTGATGGTTTACCCACAGGGGATGGGAGCCATCGCTATCGACATGCGTTTGGTCTTGAGCAAGTAAGGAGAATATCTGTGAAATCTATTTATGTCACCTCTCTTGAAAGGTATTCAGGTAAAACCGCAATTTGCCTAGCATTAGGAAAACGATTAAAGGCAGATGGTTTTAAAGTTGGATACCTGAAACCGCTCAGCCTGCAACCCTGGCGAGTGTCTGGTAAGATCGCCGATGAAGACGCTTCTTTCGTCAAGGAGATTTTAGGATTAGATCTTGATCCCTGGGAGCTCTCACCTGTGGTTGTCACCCCAGAATTCCTGCTTCACCACCTGAGAAACGGTGGGGATACTGAGTTGATGGAGCGAGTAAAGAAAGCAGTCCAATTAACGGGTCACGACAAAGATGTACTCTTGTTAGAAGGTGGCGCAAGCTTACGTGAAGGGCATGCAGTTGGTTTGCCTACACCCGATGTGGCAAGAGAGTTAAGCAGTCATGTGCTGGTGACCGTAAAATATCGTTCTGATATCCGCGTATTGGATGATACCCTTTCAGCCAAAGTGCGCTTAGGTGATTTACTGAGTGGCGTGGTGATCAACCGTGTGCCGCGCGATGCAGCCGATTACCTGAATAATTTGGCGATCCCATACCTGGAAAAACAAGGCATCCCAGTCCTCGGTGCACTGCCGGAAGAACGCAGCCTGGCAGCTCTTACAGTCACCGAACTGATTGAGGTTTTAGAGGCAGAAGTTCTTACTGAGGAGTGTGACCTGCAGGCCATGGTAGAAACACTGACTATTGGTGCAATGACAGCGGATGTCGCCCTGCATCGCTTCCGGGAATACACCAACAAAGCGGTCATAACGGGGGGCGACCGCACAGACATTCAACTGGCCGCCTTAGAAACATCAACTACTTGCTTAATCCTGACAGGCAATCTGCAGCCAAGCCCATTGATCATCAAACAAGCAGAGGATTTTGGAGTGTCTGTGCTGCTGGTGCGTGAGAATACGATGGAGACAGTAGAAGCTATCGAGCAGGTCTTTGGAAAAACCCGTTTGGGGCAGCCGGATAAACTGGCTGAATTTGAAGCACTGTTCGCTGAAAACCTGGATTTTGACCGCCTGTACCAGAGATTGGGTTTGATCCGACCCTGACTCATCAAGATTCAATGGTGATATTAAGAACGAAGATGGGTTATATTCTCGTCGTGAGGCAATATTTGAGTGCATCGAAAAGGTGATTAATGAATGTCTCTGAAGCTATCCGCATGAAACGTGCAGTGCGCCAATTTAAGGATCAACCTCTTACTGAGGAATCTGTCTCAGCGATCTTGAAAGCTGGAAGACGGGCGCAATCCTCAAAGAACACCCAACCCTGGCAGTTCATTGCTATTCAGGATAAAACCAGCCTTAAAGCACTTTCCGAGTGCGGCACATATGCGGGCCATCTTGCCGGTGCAGCACTGGGAGTCGCCATCCTGACACCTGATCCAGCAGAGCGGTTCAGCATCATGTTAGATGCAGGTCAGTCAGCAGCTTATATGCAGCTGGCCGCCTGGGAATTGAATATCGGCTCCTGTCTGGCAACCATTTATGATTACGATGCTGCCCGGCAGCTGCTCGGCTACCCACCTGAAATGCATCTCTACATCGCCATCTCATTTGGATATCCTGTAGACCAGGCTTACTTAACCACTCCACCACAAAAGGGTGGTCGCCGACCTTTAGATGAAATTGTTCGCTGGGAGAGATGGTGAGCATTTGCGAGCATTTTACAGCGATCAATTCCCGATTCCACTGCCTCCTGACCACCGTTTTCCGATCGACAAATACCGGCTTCTCCGCCAGGCGATTATTGCAGATCTAACCAGCCTGGATATTGAACTGCTTGTTCCAGATCCCGCCAGTAAGGATCAAATTCGATTGGCACATGACCCAGATTATGTGGAAAAAGTGATCATGGGCACGCTGGGGGAGAGGGAAATTCGCCGGATTGGGTTCCCCTGGTCTCCAGAACTGGTTATCCGCTCCCAACGATCGGTGGGCGGCACCATCGCAGCCTGTCGAACTGCACTGCAGGCAGGAGTATCGGTAAACCTGGCGGGAGGCACCCACCACGCCCATCGTAATTTCGGCAGCGGATTTTGTTTGCTGAATGATTGTGCCGTTGCTATTAAGGTTATCCAGCAGGAAAGCCCGCTCCAGCGAGTGATCGTTTTGGACTGCGATGTCCACCAGGGAGATGGAACCGCAGCGATCTTTTCATCTGATCCGGACGTATTTACTTTTTCGATCCACGGGGCACGAAATTTCCCATTTCATAAGGTGCCCAGCGATTTGGACATAGCATTAGAAGACGGCACTGCAGATTCACAATACCTGCAAACCCTGGAAAATGGATTGGCAGAGATATTCAAGCGCTTCAAGGGGGAATTTGTCCTTTACCTGGCCGGTGCTGATCCGTATTATGATGACCGTTTGGGTCTTCTTGCGCTCACAAAAAATGGTCTCGCTGAGCGTGACCGGCTGGTACTTCATACCTGCCAGCAAGCCGGATTACCCGTCGCGATCGTGATGGCAGGAGGTTATGCCCGCAATGTAGCGGATACCGTTGCGATCCATCAAGAAACAATCCGTCAAGCTGCAGATATTGAAATAAAACAACTGCGCACAAAAAGCCATGTTCGGTAATCGCATTCGCATTTCGGTGCTGACCCTAGTTTTATTGATCTTATGTTTGGTACCACCTACAAGCCTGGGTGATGTTTATGCCGTTCAGCCTGATCCATCCTTCAATGACCTCATCCAATCAATGCTCGATCAGGTCGATCCAGCCAGTGTGTACACCTTGACCGGTGACCTGAGTGGGGCCTGGCCGGTCACCATCGGGAGCCAGCCATTTACGATCTATACCCGCCATGCATTAAGCGGCGAACCGTTCCAGAAAGCCGCGCAGTACCTTTACCAATTCTATGAAGATTTAGGATTGGGGGTTGAATATCAATCTTTTTCCTTTCAAGGACAATCGTTAGCCAACATCATTGCCCAGAAAGATGGCTCAATCTTTCCAGAACACATTTATCTGATTACCAGTCACTATGATGATGTCCCGGTAACTCCACCGGCACCAGGTGCGGATGATAACGCCAGTGGAACAACCGCAGTTATGATGGCCGCTAAAATACTGCAGCAGTATGAGTTCGGCTGCACCCTGCGTTTTGTAAATTTCGGGGCGGAAGAATACGGCATGATCGGCAGCAAGGATTATGCCCGGATGGCGTACTGTTCTGGAGAGGATATTCGAGGGGTCATCAACCTGGACATGATCGCCTGGAATACACCAGAAAGCACCCCAGGAATGGACCTGCATGCGCTGTCGTCCATCCCCGGTTCAAGTGATTTGGCAGCTGCTTTTCAAGAGGTGGTTAGTAATTACAATCTGGATTTAAGTCCAAAATTGGCTGACCCGATCACAACCCGCAGCGATCACTCCAGCTTCTGGAAATACGATTATCCAGCAATCCTGGTGACTGAGGGATCGGAGGACTTCAACCCCAATTACCATTCTGCGGATGACGATCTGGATAGTATTGGAGATTTCAATTATTACACCGACATGGTCAAAGCCAGCCTGGGCACACTGGCTCAATTGGGCTGCCTGGTTGACGAGGGTCGAGGAACGATCTCCGGGCAGGTAATAGACCCCCTATCGCAGCTACCAGTTCCTGGTGCATCGGTATGGCTGCACAACCCTGATTGGGACTACACCCTGTTCACTCGCAGTGATGGAGATGGGTTTTACCAATTTTCAGCCCTGGCTGGCTGGCATAAATTGTCGGCGGATGGTCTTGGATATGTGCATCAAGAAACTGATGTGCTAATCGTACAAAACCAAGCTCAAGAGGTAGATATCGCCATTCAAGCCACGGATGAGATGGCAATTTACCTTCCACTTTCGGCCAATATCCACCATGCTCCTCTTCCAGGTTGTCCCTGAAATAGTTAAGCTTTGCAGCTTCACATCACGGGGGGTACAATTAAGTAATCGACAAATATAAATCAAGGTGAACCCTGAAGATGAAAGTTATTTCTGTTGAGCTCAATGGAATTGATGAATTATTCCAGGAACCCGAGTTTGATCCCTTCGATCCAACAAGCCGCTGCGAATCGGGAATAACTGACCTGTATAACCAAACACAGAATTTATCCCCAAAAGAACCTCTGCAAATTATGATCTCATTTCCAGAAGATGCTGTAGATTCGGAGACCCAAAGGAAGATCAAAAACGCGATCGAACGCTACTGTGAAGTTAAAATTATCCAATCCGACCGGGAGATACGAGAAATCCGAAAACAAGGCATGCGGGATTTACGTTGGGCAATGATCATTTCAGTGATCCTTTTGTTGGGTGCTTATCTCATTACAGAGCTGACCTTCCTGCCCGAGATACTCATCTATATGCTATCCACTGGCGCTGGAATCATCGCCTGGGTGACGCTCTGGCCGCCCCTGGATAGTGTCTTCTATGAGTGGAGTCCCTACAGGCAAATAAAAATTCGCTATCTGCTGCTGAAATCAGCCCAGGTAATTCTTAATAATATAGAAATCAGCTCGACTAATTCGTAATAGAATTTTTGAAATCTCATTAAGTTTTTCCAGCTCTCCACCAACCATACTTTAACCGAGGGAAGAACTGTCCATGACAATATACAATGATCAAATCAGCTCCTATATTTCCGGCTTGTTCGCAGAAGAAGATGACCCCTTGCAGCTCGCACGAGAGGATTCTGCCGAGGTTGGTTTACCAGCCATTAGTATTAAACCCGAGGAAGGCCGCTTCCTGCAGTTCCTGGTTCGAGCCTGCGGAGCCAGAAAAGCTGTCGAGATTGGGACTTTGGGTGGGTACAGCGGGATCTGGATCGCCCGCGGTTTGCTCCCCGGAGGGAAATTAATCTCACTTGATAGAGATCCCAAACATGCTGAGGTCGCCCGATCCCATTTCGCGGCTGCGGGTTTGAGCGAGGTGATCGAGGTCCGTATTGGTGAAGCACTCGACCTGCTCAGTGAACTCGGCGCTGAAGCACCCTTTGATTTCGTGTTCATCGATGCAGATAAAGACGGCTATCCAGCCTACTTCGATTGGGCAGTAGACCACATCCGCACAGGAGGCATCATCGCCGCTCACAACGCTTTCCGCAAAGGCAGCGTAGCCGGGATAAAAGAAGACGACGATCATTCAGCGCTGATGCGCCAGTTTAACCAGGATGTCGCCAACGACAACCGCCTGATCAGCACCATCTACCCGGCTGGGGATGGAACTCTGATCGGGATAAAAATCGATTGATTACCTGCAACTTTAAGTGCTCTCCTGCGTAGATAGTAGTGAGGAGGCAATAATGTCTGAAACAGCTCGTAAACCATTACGTCGTTCATCTGGCAACCGCATCTTATTGGGTATCTGCGGTGGACTGGGAGAATTCTTCGGGATCAATCCGATCTGGTTCCGCCTGGCATTCGTGATCGCCGCCATTCCCGGTGGGCTTCCGGGAATACTTTTATACTTGATCCTGTGGTTGATCATCCCCAAGAATTAAATCAACCAAGCTAGATAGCTTGAAAAGATTCCAGCTCATCATGTCAGTGCTGGAATCTTTTAGCCTTAATGGGGGCAGGACACAATTCTTGATGTGCCTGCTATTTTTATAGCAAATGTTACTAAGAAAATTCTTCCTGCTGGACGACGATGCAGCTGTAATAAACTAGGGGTTGTGTCCTGCCGCCTTGGCGGCGATATCCTTGAATCATATCCATTTCTCCATCACTTGGTTTTTTATGGAGTATTCGATCAAGAAATAAATTTCCCTTAATAATAATGCGCAGAGCTGCTTTGAAAGAACTCTGCGAATCTTGTTTCCTATCAGGATTCCTCTTTAATGCAAATCCTCATCCAGGGATGCCTGGGCTGCTGCGCTTATATCTTCATGCTCCAGCGCCTGTTTGAGTGTGGCCTCATCCTCGTAGGAGAGGGAGGTCTGGTAGACTGTGCCACCGAATTTGGCCATCTCGGGTACAACTTTGTCTCCAGCCACTTCCACGACCAGGATAAACAAAGCTTATTGCCCGGGGTCCAGGGAATCACCGACATCTTTGATGAACTTGTTATCGATGCCCAGGTCGGTGACTTTGCTGAACAGAGCACCCATCAGGGCGCCGAAGAGACCCCAGAAAATGGGGGCCAGGAAGAGCAAACCGATCAGTAAGCCTCAGAAGCCGCCAAAAATAGCGGCACTGCCGGTGTTCATTTTCTCGAGCGTTTGGGTGACTTTGACCTTGCCCTTTTGATCCTTTACCGCTACAGCAGCATCTTCCAGGGTGACCAGCTGCATCTTCTGCAGCTCACCCAGCTTTTCCAAGGCCTGGTTTGCCTTGTCAGCGGTATCGTAAGTGATTGCAATTAACGTGCTCATTAATACCTTTCTCCCATCATTGAATTTTCCTCGTCATTATTTATCACGGGTCTGATTTATGAACCCAATTTGCTGGCGAGGATTAGGGTCTATCATAAAGATAATCTGTTAGAAAATTATATG
>DATKXE010000502.1:0-4963 GCA_035529195.1 Anaerolineales bacterium | reverse complement strand
GGTGCTCTTCGTACACCACCGGAACATTTTTTCTATGAGCCCAGTCGATTACAAATAGGAGATTGGTGGTGTACCCTTGAACGTGAAGAAGGTCAGGCTTCCAATAGTAGCGCCAAAAGTCTAGCAGGAGACGACCCAGCCATTCTCTCCTATCGGGTCCAATCATTCGCCTCATCAATTGCCCTTGGAGCCAATTGCCGGCGCTTGATCGCGAATGTTGCCATGTTTGTTTGGACACTATCAATTTGATGACCGCCAACATATACACAAACGGGGATAAAATTCGCATTGTTGTGGCCAGGATTTTTTCTTTGGTTTCCCAGTCAGATGCTGGAAGGGAAATCAATCGAGGAATTTGAACGAAGGGCAGATTTTTGGCCTTCAGCCTCTTTAGATATTGATTATCAGGCATGACCCATTCAGTACTTAGGGCACTTACCTGATGTCCTTGATCTTGAAGGCCGATGGCCAGGCTCACTGCATATTCCTCGAGCCCGCCAAACTCTTGCATATCGTAAAATATCATGCAGATTTTCATTGTTGGCCATGAAAGATCCGAGATGCCGGGTTGATCATCGTTTCCGTATTCTCCGAAGCTGCCCAGGTTCTGTGAACAAAACGCAAGAATGGGTGGGGTCAATTTTTTTTACAGGAAGAACACATACTTTTCTGAGTGAGACTAGTATTGGACATAAGATTCTGCAACCATTTTGCGAGTTATAGGTCGAAATTCAGAAATTGCCTCAACGACATATGCTTGGTCGGCCTCACTTAAGTCATTGTAAAATGGCAACCTTAATAAACGATCACTAACGCTCTCGGTCATCGGACAATCACCCTCATGACCGCCAAACTTTCTACCCATATCCGAGAGGTGCAGCGGCAAATAATGAAAGACACTATGTATTCCCCTAGATTTTAAATGGTCGATTAATGCTGTGCGCATTTCCAGAGACGGAAGCAACAAATAGAACATGTGATAAGATTGTTCGCAGTGAGGGGGAATTGTTGGCAGGCTAACGTTAAACTTCGCGGCCCATTCTTGAAGATTTTCGTAGTAGAAATTCCATATCCACTGGCGTTTGGCTTGTATCTCGATACGGGCCTCCAACTGCGCGAAGAGGAAAGCTGCCAGGATATCTGACGGCAGATAGCTTGATCCAATGTCCACCCAGGTATATTTATCAACTTCACCTCTGAAGAAACGGCTGCGGTTGGTACCCTTTTCCCGAACAATCTCTGCCCGTTCTATGTACGCTGGATCATTGATAACAATCGCCCCACCCTCCCCACAGCTGAAATTCTTGGTTTCATGAAAGCTCTGGGTGGCAAAAGTTCCAAAGGTGCCCAGAAATTTACCTTTATATTTCCCAAAAAGTCCATGGGCATTGTCTTCAACAATTGGAATATCATGCTTCTTAGCAATATCACTTATCACATCCATTTCGCAGCCTACTCCTGCGTAATGGACGGGAATAATTGCCCTTGTGCGCGGCGAGATCAATCTCTCCAACTGGGTTTCATCTAGATTCAAGGTATCCGGGTGAATATCAATAAAAACTGGCTTGGCGCCACGGAGAACAAAGGCATTGGCAGTTGTTACAAATGTAAACGACGGCACGATCACTTCATCACCTGGCTGGATATTCAAGAGCAGGGCAGACATTTCCAAAGCATCGGTACATGAAGTTGTTAACAGTATCTTTGTCGCACCTAGAGCCTGCTCCAAGAAGTCATGGCATTTTTTTGTAAAGGAACCATTTCCAGTGGAACTGCCATTGTGAATCGATTGCGATATGTAATGCAATTCCTTGCCTACAATGGTTGGTCGATTAAACGGGATAGTATTGTGTGCACTCATTGAGACCTCTCTTGGCAAGATGTTACCTCGTCAGCAAATCCCGCAAGCAACAAGTCATGGGATACGCTTGGTAACTATCAAAGTTTTGTATAATAGTGGCAGAGGAGCGGTTTGGGGGGCAATAGCCAAATGTCTGGAAAAACAATTGTTTGGGTTTCACGACCTAATCTAATTGGAATCGCAAGGACCTTTCTTACCTGCCCTTATGTAAAAATGTATATGGAACAAAATCAGAAGGTCTGCTCAACAGGTGGGCGATTGAGTCGACCAGCAATGGAACGTAAGAAAATTGATAAGATTCCACGATTGATAGCAAGTGAAGGATCATTCGCTACTGCTCGGACAACCTTTGCGGGGACTTCCGAGAAATTGTTACTTCGATAATCTTGAAATGCCTTATTGGCCATATACGTTCCCATCAAGCGTTTTGCACTCTTTCGAGATCCGATCCGTTCAAGAAGAGGCAGAAGCCTTTCTATTACTTCTATTGCTTGCTGTGACCCAAATTCATTCTCAAATCCCAATAATTGGTGGATCAAGCGTTCTAGGAAAAGTTCATCAATGGCAACTCCCAGTTGGCCTGCTTTCTCCAGCTGGCTTTTACCGATATCAGCGCGGTCCCAAATGATATTTCGCACGCCTTTAAGGAGAAAGCCATAGGCCACCGACCAGTCGTATTGATCGTTTATCTCGGCAATTTCCGGTGGCAATTGGGCAAAAATAGTTTTCAGCAAATCAACGTGGTTCACGTTCTCATCAGCGACTGACTCCATAAGAAAGAATTCAATCAACTCACAACGCTCTCCACGAAGGACATTCGGATCGATTTTTATAACCTGGCGTGTATACTCTTGCCCCAGATCACTTTCCCCTTGAATGAAGGCCAATGATGCTAAAACCATCAGGTGATGTTTTAGCGCCAGAGGCCGGAGAGCTAAGGTATCTTTTGGGCAGCGGGGATCGTTGAAAGTTGCCTTCAGGGCTCGGGATACATCATCTAGCCGGCCGGGGAGGTTTTTGCGACCCCTTCCAGAATGGTAGCGGCGGAAATTTAGCGCTCTTTCGACGCCTTCAAATTGGCAGCCCGCGAGCGCTAACCGGCATGGGAAATCAGTATCTTCACCACCAGAAATAAAACTTTCATCGAATAAACCAACAGCAAACGCCCACTCTCTTCTGATCACCATATCGCTGGGGGAAAAAGGAAAACCAAGGATAAAATCCGCGAGGTTCACCTTTTTCAGAGGTAGCCATAATTCACGGATGGTATTTGAAGAGTGATTGAGTTCAAACCGGCTATTGTATGATGAACCAACCTCGGTCTTTCTTTCAAGAAAATCAACATGAATCGCTAATTTCTCGTGTTGAAAGTAGTCATCGGCATCCAGGAGAGCAATATACTCCCCCACAGAGGCACGCATGCCACTGTTTCTGCTCGCGGGCAGGCCGCGGTTTTGTGGGTGATGGATCTGCCTGACTCTGGGGTCATCAAATTGATTCACTAATTCGTGGGTGTTATCTTGAGAAGCATCATTGACAACCAGCACCTCGAAATTCTGGTAGGTCTGGTCAAGTACGCTCTGGATTGCTTCGCCAACAAAATCCGCTTGATTGTAGGCAGGTATGACTATACTCACTAAAGGGGTGGCCATTTTCATCTTCCCTGGCTAGACAATATCAGCGAATTGGGATTCGACTCTTTTAAAAAACCAGAATCCTGTTACGAGAAGGGTGAAGGAGATTGCCGCCGCGGGTAACAGATATAGACCCGGCGAGTTTCCATAGAGCAGGACATCCCGGTAGCCCACGATTATCCCAGCCATCGGATTGATAAAATAATAGGGTTGGAGTGCTTCTGGAACCATTGAGACCGGGTAGATTATGGGCGAAGCGTAGAACCATAATTGAATAAAGAGCTTCAAGATGGGATCGACGTCGCGATAGAAGACATTTAACGCCGAACTTAATAAACCTACACCCAAAATCAGTGCCAACTGGATCAGCAGTATCAAGGGTAGATATAACAACGGCACGGCCGACAGCTGCAAATCAGAAAAAATGAATAGCACTACAAGAACAGCTGCTGAAATGCCGAAGTCCATGAATCTGGCCAGCATGACAGCAATTGGCAAAATCTCTCTTGGAAAATATATCTTCGTCACCAGGTTCATATTTTGGACGAGAGATGCTGACATGTCAGTTGTAGAAGTAGCCAGGAAAGTCCAGGGCACCACAGCGGTGTATGAAAACAGTACGTAGGGTACGTCGCCCGTATCGATAGGCACAAAACGAGTAAAAACAATTGTGAATATAGCCACGGTGGCAATGGGCTGAAAGAGGGCCCACAGCCAACCAAATGTGGACTGCTGGTAGCGGCCCCGTATTGTCCGGTCAGCCCAGGCCAGAACCAGATCGTAGTGGCTGAAGAAGAGTTTGGTATCGTTTATCATCAAAGGTCTTCAGTGATTTGGCCGCCGGAGCTCACCAGGGCAGGTTGATCAAGATCATGGACATAGGGATTCTCATCATTCGCTAGTTTTGTATGCTGCCACGTCCTTTCTGGTTCGAAAACAGCATCGAGATCTGGACGCCCAGGAACTCGATTGTTCACCTGGAACCAATCCGACGATGCATTTGCCAGCCCATCCTTATCGTCCGCATCCATTACCCAGACGGTGGCGTAGTACAGAGCGCCATATAATTGGAGAGGATTAATTGTTAAAGTGACGAAACCGTAACCACGTTCAAAGGACATGGAGAAGCCATCCAGAAATGTACGAACGATCAAGCAAGAAACACCATCACTGCGATAAATCCTGACCAGCATATTGGCATTGTTGACTAGCCTGCGGGCAAAGTAATGGACTTTGATTTCCACCGGTTGATCGTTGTAAAAACCGGTGTCCGGCTGGTCCCCGGTTGACGAAACCTCGATCCGGCTAATCTCAATGTCGGCGCCAGTCCCGGTTATCGAAGCATCAGGGCGTTTAAGCGCGTTAGCCCGATTTCGCTCCAGGACCTGATTGTATTTATCGATAACAGCTGCGCTCGTACCGCTAAATTGAACCTCGCCTTGTTCGATGTAGATGCCGGATTCACATA
>DATKXE010000501.1:0-4987 GCA_035529195.1 Anaerolineales bacterium | reverse complement strand
AAATGAATTAAATCAGGGTGGGCTGGTTGTTCGCTCCTGGAAAAAGCGGCACAACCGGCAAAAACCAGGGGCAGGATGAAGAAAAAAATGACCCTCAGAGGTATCCGCATCGAAATAATTCTATTCAGTCGCATTGAGGTCATTTGGGGTGATCTTGAGAGTGAATTCAGTGTTTGGATAACTTCTGAGAGAGTCCAATTGCTCAGGAAAGAATTTCACTCATCTAATTCTTGGCGTCGTTGGCGATACAGTACTTCTTCAAGAACTTTGCGATTGAATCCAATCAAATCCGCTACCAAGCCAATGAGGAATACCTGGAATCCCACGATTAATAAGACCGCAGATAAGATTAAGGATTGGACATGTCCAGCGCCTTCGCCAATAATATAAAAATATAGAAAACGACCTGATCCGAGCAAACCAGCAATGAGAAATATGAGGCTGATGCCAATAAAAACCCGCAGGGGACGATACATCGTGTATGCGCGCAGGATAATGGTACTGGAATTTGCCAGATAATCTGGAATACTGCGCATCAACCGAGAGGGTCGCACCTGCTCATTTGTGCGTACTGGAATGTATTCAACAGCCATCCGATGAGCACCCGCTTGGATCAGCGTTTCTAATGTGTAGGAATAATCGTTCATAACCAGAGTTCGCAAGGCTGCATCCCGGGTGAAAGCCCGGAAACCACTGGTTGCATCAGGTATATCGAGACCTGAAGCTTGCCCAATCGTCCAGCTCCCAAAGCGCTGCAGAATGCGCTTCGTAAAGGAAAATGACTGTAAATTTGCTACGCCACGGTCACCGATTACAATATCCGCTCTTCCAGAGAGAATCGGTTCCACCAGTGACTGGATATCTCCTGCATTATATTGATTATCTGCGTCTGTATTGACAATGATGTCCGCTCCCTGCGCTAACCCTGATTCCAATCCAATCTTGAATGCGGTTGCCAAACCCATATGATGAGGCAGGGTGATGACATGATGGACTCCCGCTTGGGTGGCTGCTTCCGAGGTGTTGTCTGTCGAGCCATCATCAATTACTTGAAATTCGATTATTTTAATACCATGAAGTTCTCTGGGCAACGCGTGCACAGTTTGCGCAATGTTTTGGGCTTCGTTTAAACAAGGGATTTGGATGATTAGTTTCAATGGAATTCAACAACCTGGCAGCAATTGTGAACTTCTATTCGATTCGAGAGAAGTATACCATTGATGACTTCAACCATATTTGGTTGTGGTGGATGGGAAACCTGATTAAGGAACAGTTATTACTTGTGGATGAATGGCATGAAACTTGGCAGGAATTTATTCACTTTTAGCTGGTAGGCAACGATATTTCCAGCGATAGCTCCATTTGAATGTCGGACACGAAGATAGACTTTGCCAGATCGATCAGAGGTCCAAATTATTCTGGATTTCCCGTTGGGTGTTTCGGATTGGGTACTGAGGATCAAGGTATTGCCATCTGACGAATACAGCTCAAGGATTGTACCGGTCATCGCTGCTAAAGGGTAACTTTCAATCAGATATGCGTGTCCATTTTCAACCTCAAAATCTACCCAATCTTCATCATACAAGCGGTCAGCGGTCAATGGATTGCAGAAATTATGCAACTTGGGTGGACTGAGAAGATCAATAGTGATGGAATCTTCAGGTGAGTTATCGTTCCCTGAACTGTCCCAGGTGTCAGGTGCAGAACATATCGTCCCGGCGTCAGGGATGAAAGTATTTGATTCAGGTGTCTCAGGAAATGTTTCCAGATTCCCCGCATGGTCAATGCCCCTCATCCTGAAACTATATTCTTGCCCCGGTTGACCAACAAACCAGATGTAATTTTGGGAGCCAGTGGGATTTGGGAGGAAATTTGCCCAATCTCCACCTGCAATTTTTGATTGCACCTGGTAAAAATCGATCCCGGCAAGATTATCGGTCCCAGACCATTGGAGTTGGATGGCAGTACTCTGTTGGACTGGTGAAAGACCGTTGAGCACAGTAACGGGAGGAGTATGATCTAATCCGATCTCCCAAACCCCGGTACCAATCCAATTACCTGCCCAGTCGAATATATTGGCAAAGAAAGCCGCATCTTTCTGTTCAGGATAGTCGTTGGCGTCAATTGTGATTCCCCAGCCGTCTATGCCATTCTGATCAGTACCGATTACCTGCCAAGATGAAGCTAACCAATCACCTGGGTGATACATAAATTGTACGTAGCTGATCCCGCTTTCAAAATCACTGGCATTCACAGAAAGATTATAATATTCAGATTCCTGGAGATAGGTTTTCGATTCCGGGTGGATAAAGCTACCCTGAGGGGGATTGTTATCCTTGGTTAGGGAAATTTCATAATTAAAATATTCCCCTCCATGAGACGGATGCGACCAGAGACGGGCACGGACATAATAGGTTCCTGACCGATTCAGCTGGTAGCCTAAATGAGGATCGAGTTCAATTCCTAAGATCTCGTCATCATGTTGGGCCAGCACAGAGCGACCATCACTGTCCAAGAGCAAGAGATAAAGATCTAAATTGTCGATTGATCCACTGGATTGGGTATCAATGTTTAATACGATGTGATCACCAGCCAGGCCATCAAATTTATAATAATCTATGTCTCCGGTGGGGCAGATACCTCTTAAAAGAGTTTGATCAAATTTGATTATCTCGGCCGATGATGGTGAATCATTTCCATCGATACAAGCTGGAATGGAATATTGGAGGATCTCAATGTCATCAATCAGCCAGCCCTCGCCATTTGCATTGTCAATTGAGTCAAGGGTTGCGAAATGGAAGCGGATTTTAACCTCTTCTCCTGCATATTGCTCTAAATCTAATGTTGCTTGCAACCATTGGTCTTCTTCATCATCTTTCAACTGCAGAATGTTTTCAAATGGCGATCCATTTGAAGAAATTTGAACCCATCTTTGATCCCAATTTGCTCCATCTTCTTCCGTATCATACCGGTACCAAAAACGGAGCACAAAATTACTATCCGGGATTATTATTGGCTTGGAGGTCAAATCTCCTGAATTCGGAATGATTGAATCATAATTATGATCTGGAATCAGGCCATAATACCAGGAATGGTCCATACTATGAGATCGCTCAGGCTCACTGAGCATATTCCAAAGACCGGTGGAGGACCAATTACCAGAACCACTTTCAAGCGTATCCATTAAGGGTGCCGACGTGGAAAGCATGCCTGGCGGTGCTACTGTTATTTCGAAAGTTTGTGTCTCACTCCAGGGACTGTTGCAGGTGGCATCAGGGCACCTACGAGTCCGAACCTTCCAGGTATAAAAACCCGCAGTGAATTGATGGTTTTCACCAATCCAGTAGGGTGAAGGTAACCACTGCGAGTTGGATTCTCCACTCGGACCGTCGACTTGTACCTGGAATTCATTTCCTGGACCAGAATAACGCCAGGAGAAAGAAATCGAAGAACCGGAAGGAAATTGCTCACCAGGATGAGGATAAACGAGAATTTGCGGTGCAAGTAAAGGACTTGTTTTTGGGGTTACTTTAATCGATTTTATTTGGTTACCGCGGAGTAGATTATCATCCAAACTGCTATCATTCTTGAAAATGGACTCAAATCGGCCTAAAAAGTTATTATTTCCGAATACCTCAGCTAATACATTAGTGCCAATTTGAATCGATTCGATATTGCTCTCCATTTCTGGTGAAAGCTGGGCATATCCTCCAATCTCGAGGACCTGGCAAGATCCTTGGAAATCTGAGGAGGAATGTATTCCGATTTGATTTGCACCAGGAGTACATTGGATCAGGTCCGGATGACAATCATAATTCTTGATGATATGAGTTAAACCAGCCAACCCGGGAGAGAGGTTTCCTGCATTATCCCTGATTCTTAAGGCTAAACCCACTGGTCCATCAGGGATACTATCCGTACACATATCCCAATTCACTGAAAAAGTGGTGCCTCGCATATTATCCCCAATTTCGTGCCATTCATTTTCGAAGTAAGCCATCAAACGGGAAGAATCAACACCGCTATCCTCATCAAAAGCCCATCCTTCAATGTTTACCGAGTTAGAGTTTACCAACATGCCTGTTTCGGGAACAAATAAATCACCAATCGGTGGCTGTGTATCTCCTGGAGCAATATTTCCGGAAATGTAAAAGTTTCGATACTGGTTGCATACATCTCCAGGCCAGTCGCAGTATTCAAGATCGCTCTCACGCCTCGGTCGACCCCCATTTATATCGACATCTTGGAAAGTAATATCAACTGAAGTTCCCCAGTAAGAATTCGGGTTGGTATGAACGTGAAAATGCAAATGGTGACCAGTGCTCTGACCCGTGTCATCCGCGATACCGATGTATTGTCCTTGAGCAACATAAGCACCTTTCGTTCTTAATTCTTGCGGGATGCTGTCTTGAGCGAGGTGGAGGTAAAGCTGGTAGGTTGTAGGGGAGGTGGATTCGTCCTTAAGCACAATATAGTTGCCCATATCGCTGTCATCACCGTTAGGGACATCCCACCTCACCCGCCATACTGTACCTGCTTTCGAAGCTCTCAATTGGAACATAGTTTTAGAAATATAGAAATCGAATGAATAGTGGGCACTTTCAGATGGGATATAGCGATCATGACCTGTACTTTGGGAGAGGTAAACAGTTCGACCTGCATCCCAGGGAAGGAGATAACCAGAATATGTCGCTTGAGCGGTCTGAATAATTGTGCGATACATCTCTTCATACGAGATTTTATATTCGTCAGTCAGTAATTCTTGGGGTGCGGATTGCACCAGCTCGATCCAACCGGGATCCGAGGGGAGGATTATCTGCCATTCACTCCCTGAACGGAGCGCGAAGGCTAAACCTGGTTCGGAAGGTAATAGCTCGCCGGTCACCGGGTCGATCATTTCTAAAAATATTACCCCCCAAGATTCATCCTGTGAAACCTGAACGCTGGCAATTTGTACATCATTAACCAGATAACCAAGGATGTATTC
>DATKXE010000500.1:0-7502 GCA_035529195.1 Anaerolineales bacterium | reverse complement strand
ATGTGTTTGCATCTCCTTTAAGGGTGGTATCAAATGCTTCCCACGTGAGAAATTTGTGGGCGATATTTCGATTATCCAGCAAACCATTGAGTTGAACCTCCCAAACGTATTGGGAAAAACCAATTCGGCAGGGTTCTTCAGACTGATTACGCGAACAGGATTCTACACTGCTTGATGTGGCAACTAGATCAGTACATCCCCTATCGCCAAAATTAAATCTAATCAAATAGGGATTCTGCTATAATTTCCCGGTAGGACGTTTTGGAATTAACCAAGAACAGGAGAACCAATGACAACTGAACAGTGTTTTGTGATCCCGGAAGATGCGACAGAAATCAAGGCGGTCTCATCTTCAGCGCAGGCGGTAAACACCCCAAAGGCAAAAACTACAGGTTTGCCAGACAATAAGACTTTAGTTGCATTTGGGCTGTTTATATTATTGGCAGGTGGTGGATCAGTTGCGATTCGCATAACCTATGGCGAATTACCACCATTTTATAGTGGTGCTGCTCGCTTTGCAATTGCCGGGATCATCTTTTGGGTGTTGCTCTTTCTGCGTAAGATTCCCTTTCCACGTGGGCAGGCTTTTTTAGGAGCTGCTCTATTTGGCACGCTTAGTGTTGGCTTAGCGTTTACATTTATCGCCTGGGGCTTGGTGGCGATACCAGCCAGCACCTACCAGGTGCTCATGGCGATGGTCCCGCTGCTGACTATTTTCTTTGCTTACCTGCATGGAGTCGAGCGCATCCGTTGGCAAGGGTTATTGGGATCTCTCTTGGCTGTGGGGGGAATTGCTGTGGTGGTAGGTGGTTCAAGCGGTGAAGGATTGTCTTTGCCTCACATCCTAGCGATTATCGCAGGAGCAGCTTGCCTAGCTGAGGCTGGAGTGATTGCAAAGAAATTTCCTCGCAGTCATCCAATAGCCATGAATGCTATTGCCATGACGATTGGTGCGCTCATCCTCGGAACGATCTCATTGATCACCAATGAACAATGGGTGATCCCAACTCAAGCCAGTACCTGGATAGCTTTTGGGTACCTGGTCGTATTTATCACCTTTTTTGTTTTTCTGCTTTATCTCTACGTTCTGGGACATTGGACAGCTTCCGGTACTTCTTATGGGTTTGTGATTATCCCCTTGGTCACTGTGGTCGTTGCGACAACTTTGGCCAGCGAGCAGATCACACTGAGTTTCATCGCAGGTGGTGTTTTAGTGTTAGCAGGTGTTTTGGTTGGTGCGATCCTGCCTTCAAAGCCGCCCAGCCATCCAGAAAAAGCTCAAACCAGCCCAGGCGCACCAACCATCTCAGGTGAGGCTGCTGATTGAAGGGCATTTGCGAGTTGGTCAGGCTGTTTTGTGTACCCGCTCCAATCAAGTCAGCTGCCATCTCCTGTAATCACTTGCGGGTCATGCGTTAACCCGAATATGAGCACATCATCTGCTAATGAGGTAGCCAAGCTTTCGAGTAGATTGTCCCCCGGTGAATTGACAATCATACATACCGCTTCCAGCGATCACAGTTGTCCAAATCAAAGCTTCACTGCAGCCTTGCTATCTAACACAATTTTAAGGAATAACTTTACAAGATAACCATGGAAAACGAAATCATTAAAACCAATTTATTAGCCATTGCCGTATCAGGATTGTTAACGATGCTGGCAGGGATCATCCTCTACCTTTTCAGGGGTTCCATTGCTATCAACATCCGTTATTTACTGCAGATTCCCCCGCTGGGTGTTGCGGCTTATATTTTCGCATTCAACTTTTTTCGTTATTACAACGGCAGTCTGCCTGATAAATTTGCCATAACAGCCAGAGAAATTATTTACAGCACCTTGATTTCGGCAGGCATTTTCTTTATTTTCACGGTCTCGTTTGTGCTGATTATTGGGCTCATTGATAGGTTTGGATAACAAGCCTGGGTTGGCATGGGTGCTGAAAGAGTAGGTGATGAGTGAAACACAAAGCGTATTTGGACTGCAGCTGCAGCCAGAATTCAGACGGATTTCGGTTCCTTTGTGCTGTACTTCCAGAAGGATCGCCGAATGGAGATTTCTCTTGAACTGTTCGAACTGCCAGAGTGATAATCGCCAGGACGCCAGGTTCTGCAAGCGTTGTGGGTTCTGGCTTGACCCGAATTGTCCATTTTGCGATGGTACGCTGCCAGAAGCAGCTGTATTTTGCGATCATTGTGGTCGCCAGTTAAATGGACAGCCCTCCACTTTCATTCAACCTTATAACATTTCCACAGGAACAGAAAATACTCAGCCTGCTCCAACGAGGGTGTCTCATTCTGTTTCTCCACCGGTTCAGGCTAAGGCAGTGCAGGATGGAGTTGGACCACAATCCAATGGAGATCAGCTGCGCCAATACATCACGGAGGAAATGCGCAGCAAGCTGGAAGCCGCCCGTGATAGTGGTGACATGGTTGGTGAACGGCGGATTGTCACCATGATGTTCTGTGATGTTAAGGGTTCCACAGCTGCTGCTGAGCAGTTGGACCCTGAAGAATGGTCAGAGATCATTAACGGTGCTTTTGAACATATGATTAAACCGGTCTACACTTACGAAGGCACAGTCGCTCGATTAATGGGAGATGGCATCCTGGCTTTCTTCGGAGCACCGCTGGCTCACGAAGATGATCCCCAACGAGCCGTTTTGGCAGGTTTGGATATCGTGGCTGGAATCGCTCCCTACCGCGAACAAATTAAAAATTCCTGGGGGATCGATTTAAACGTACGGGTGGGTATAAATACTGGATTGGTTGTTGTCGGAGCGGTTGGGTCAGACTTGCGCATGGAATATACAGCACTTGGTGATGCGATCAACCTGGCCGCGCGCATGGAGGAGACCGCACAGCCCGGAACCGTCCAAATTGCACAGGACACTCATAAACATGTTGTGAAGCTTTTTGAATTCGAATCCCTCGGTGATATTGAGGTCAAAGGAAAGAGCGAACCTGTCCAGGCATATTGCGTATTGGGTCGCAAGGAAGTTGCGGGACAGGCGCGTGGCATCGAAGGATTGCATGTTAAGATGGTAGGACGTGAAGCCGAGCTGCTCACCCTGCAAGGCGTGATGGCAGATCTGAATCAGGGAATAGGTCGCATTGTTTGCGTGCTGGGAGAGGCTGGCCTGGGTAAGAGCCGCCTGATCAGCGAGTCTTACCAGGATTTTAAGGATCTGATCGGATCAAACGGCAACTGGTTCGAAACCATCAGTTTATCTTATGAATATAACCAGGCCTACGGCTTGTTCCAACGCCTGATCCAGCGGGTGACCGGCATTGCATATGATGATCCCCCTCAAATCGTCCGCAAAAAACTATCTATTCTCCTGGAAAGTTTTGCCGAAGAGCGCCGCCCGCGGGCGAAACAGGTATTTGAGGCCTTATTCGCTTTAGAGAGCGAAGCCATTGGACCACCCCTGGATGACGAATTATTTCGGCAGGAATTGCTGGTCGCAATGCATGAATGGTGGCGAGCACGTTTTTCCGATCGACCTACTGTGCTGATTTTCGATGATATGCATTGGAGCGATGCTGCCTCCATCGATCTGCTGCGCCAACTTTTACCATTAACCGCAGAGATTCCGTTAGTCATCCTGTGTGCGATGCGGGAAGAGCGTTCTGCACCATCCTGGCAGATAAAAACAAATGCTGATGAGGATTTTCGCCACCGCTATTCTGAAATCACGCTGCGCCCTCTATCTGCAGCAGAAAGCAACGAGCTGGTCAATCGCTTGCTGGCAATCCCCGAGATCCCTGAACAACTGCGCAAAAACATTCTCGAGAAGTCAGATGGCAATCCTTTCTTCATTGAGGAAGTGGTGCGTACATTGATCGATAGTGGTGCGGTTGAATCAGAAGAACGCAACATTGATGGTGAAATTCTCCGCTATTGGGTTGCGACAAATGAAGCCGCTGAATTTGCCATCCCAGACAACCTGCAGTCTTTACTCTCAGCCCGCATGGATCAGCTGGGAGATGATACACGCAGTACATTACAAATGGCATCTGTCATCGGGCGCTCGTTTTATCATCGCGTCCTGCAGGCTGTCGATCAAGATACCCCAGAATTGGATGCGCACGTGCGTACTTTACTGCGCCTGGACATGATCCGCGAGTCAGCCCGGGTCCCTGAAGTGGAATACATGTTTCGCAATCCCCTGACCCAGGAGGCTGTTTACGAGACGATCCTGCATAAGCGCCGCCGTGAGTTTCACCTGCGTGTGGGCGAGGCGATGGAGCAGCTCTACCCCGAGCGATTGGAAGGATTATTTGGGTTGCTAGCTCACCATTTTAAGCTGGCTGGCCAGCGGGAAAGGGCGATCGAGTACTTCCGCCAGGCTTCCCAACAGGCGGTAAATGTATTTGCTTATGAGCAGGCGGTTGAGAACCTGCGCAATGCTCTTGAGCTGCTCGAATCTGCAGACCTGCCTGAGGTGAAAATGGACCTGCTCGAGGAGATAGCTGATGTCTGCCGCCTGGTGCGCGATTTTAGCGGCTCGATAACTTACTATCAGCAAGCGCTTGACTTGTGGAGCAGTTTGCCTGATGGAGATGCCATCGTTTCCGTAAGGCTGCATCGCAAGATCGTTCAGATCGCCACGGATGCCAAGTGGTCTGTTGATGCGCATACTTTTGCCGAGGTGAGCGCGATCAGCCAGGCTTCGCTTGCCAGTTTGGGGGAAAGCTTGCAGACCATGAAAAGCTCGCCACCCCATCCAGAGACTGTGCTTTTGCTGACTGCTTTATCCGTTGAAGCCTGGCGCAACCAGTCTCCAGCAGATTGGGATGCCGCTCAGAATTATGCTCAAGCGGCGGTTGACATGGCTGAAAAGCTGGATGATGCGGTACTGCACTCGCGTGCGATGGGGGCGCTGGCGAACGTGCTGGACGGGCGCAGTCTTTTGCGCCAGCACTTACAGGTAGCCATGCAGCGCCTGGAGATCAGCCGTGATCCAGCCTTTGCTGATCCACGCGAAAGGATTGATGTCCTGCGCGGCGCTGGATTAGCCCTGATGTATGTGGGCGAATATCGACAGGCGCGCCCTTTCCTGGAAGAGGCCGGGGATCATGCTTCCCGCATGCAGGCGACGGATCAGATCGCAAATACGCTTGGCATTCAAGCCCAGTGTTTATTTAGAGAGGATCGTTGGGATGATGTGCTGGAGATCGAAAAGCAATGGCGCGATCTGGAAATGACACACACGCGTGAACGGGTCGGTGAAACCTGATTTTTCGTGGCGCTCAGCGCCAGTGTGCACGCGTTGCGTGGCGAGACAGAGCAGGCTCAATCATATGCAAATGAATCCTACGACTACATGATCTCTATGTCCGGCCAGCCGGATCAATGGCAGCGAAATCAATTTTACTGAGACTCCCTGCCAGTACAGGCTGAGGGCGAGTTCGCTCTCGTTAAGGGCAAATTGGAACCGGCACTTGAATTATCTGGCCAGCCGGTCAAGCGGGGCACCATGGCTCATGAGCATATCGTTTACATGATGCTGGTCGATTCAGCAGCTCGTACAGGGGATGAGAGCGCCATTCGAAAATTTGCACCGAGATTGGAAGAATTGGTTTTATTGGATGACCATCAACCCTACCTGGCTGTGGCTCATCGCGCCTGGGGTGTTGCCCATCGCCTGTCCGGGGAGTACACAGATGCTGAAACGCGCCTGGGTAAAGCCCTCGAAATTTTCGAAGAGCTTGAGTCTCGCTGGCAGATTGCCCGTACCCTTTTTGAAATGGGAGAACTGGCCCTGGCCCAGGCTGATGGTGGCGCCGCACACAGCTATTTCACTCGCGCTCAGGAACTGTTTGAGGAATTGGGGGCTGGACCGGATATAGCCCGGACAGCTGCAGTGCTTGAAAAGCTCAATTGAACCCTGATAAACCCGGGAGTAGATTGCTGAGAGGGTGAAATCCCGGATTTCTTATTAAACCATCAGCGCCAGGAAACGCTCCACTTCCATGGCTGCTGCTTGGGCGACTGGCGAAATTTGCGGCAGCACAAGATCGAAGCCATGCTCAGTATGCGGGTATTCGACGAAGATCACCGGCACGCCAGCTTCCTGCAAAACCTGGTGGAAACGACGGACAGGGGGTGCCAGGTCAAAAACATCGTCACTGCCCTGGATCAGCAAAGTTGGCGGGCAATCACTGCTGATGTGTTTGATCGGAGAGAGTAGATCATAAACTTCGGGGATCTTATGCGGAGTGCCAGACAGCATCTTCACCAGGTAATTTTCGAATTCAGTACCCCCATTATCCATCCGGCTGTGAGGTTCGGAATGCAGCTCGAAAATACGATTAATCATGGCATTCGCCACTTTGTCTACAGGACGAGGATGATCCTGGGTTCCCCGGCGGGACTGCGAGAACATCCCATGCAGGTCAACTGGTGGGTAGAAGGCGATCACTCCCCGTACGGAAGTATCGCCGCTTGCCTGGGCAGGTTGGAACTCGGGTTGACCGGGGGCATAGGCGGCCAGCAAACTCAGGTGAGCTCCTGCTGAGCCGCCCATCAGCACGATGCGCTCTGGATTTAACTGATAGCGCGCACTGTTCTTTTTCAACCACAGGATGGCCTGGTTGACCTCGCTTACCATCGTTTGTATATCCGCCTCGGGCCACAGGGAGTATGCGATATCCAGCACCACATGTCCCTGACCAGCCAGCCTGCGGAAGAATGGCCTGGTGAGCATATCTTTATCCCCCACCCGCCAGCCGCTGCCGTGAGCATAAATCACACCCAGCCCGCTGCGCGGATTTCCTGGCTGCGGCTGCCACAGATCAGCCAGCAGGGGGTGGCCGCTATTTGTCTTCTCACCGATCACCAGGTCCTGCTGGAATCCTGGTGCACTGGCCGGACGGTATCTATAGTTTTGCGGAGCAGCTGGTTGAAGAGAGCCTGGGAGACGTTCCTGCCAGTCTGGACCGAATTCTGCAGCGAACTGATCGCTGGCACTCGGAATGTCCCCAATGAATCTGAGCGCTAATCCAGCACCCAAGACCCCAACGCTGGCCAATTTCCAATCCTTTTTAGATAGACCCAGCAAAGCACCAAGCCCGCCGACAATACCCAGGATGGGTGACAGGGCGCCGCTGAGCATCTTCGGAATCCACAGCAGTGTATTGACGGCACTATCCCTGGGTCGAATAAAAAGGAGCATGCCTGAGACTGCGGAAAGATAGGTAAGTAACTTGAGAGCTGCTTTCATCAGTTCACCCCTTGGTATTTGATCGCCTTATGGTGATCAAGATGGGTTAGAAAAAATATGCGCTTGTCAGCAGAATTTTATCTTAATCTGCATCAAGCAATACCCCTGATCCAGAAGTGATCGGCCCCTGGTTAAAGAGCAGCACCCGTGTATTTCACTCAACACGGGTACGAATTGTTTTACGGGGATAGACCAGTTTTATTCGATCGGGTATCCGGCTGACCTCCAGGCATTAAGACCCCCGTCCATGCTGGTGGCCTTTTCAAAACCATTATTC